>NZ_JAIWOI010000279.1 GCF_020217005.1 Rheinheimera sp.
TAAAGCGTCTTCCTGTTTTTGCCAGTTGACTGCGGCTAAGTTCAGACTTTGGTCAGCACTTTTGGCTTTGTTGCCTGTTACTGCCACAACACCTTGTTCATCCTGCAACATCAGGCTGTAGCCAGAGGCTGGTCGGCGTTCAAATAAACTTAAACTGTCATTATTGCTACTGGCAGAGCTGTTTATTTGCTCAGATAAGTCGTTGGCAACAGTGATCGTGTCTTGATAGCTCAGGCCATAGCCCAGAGCAAAGAGTGGATCGTAGTTGCTATCGCCCTGATTTAACGGAGTTTGATCTGCGGTTTTTGGCCAGGAGAATGGCAGTTTGCCTTTAAAGTCATGCTGTATTTCACCAGCAGCTGTTTTAAATAACACTTCTGCTATTGCCTGACCTGCAGTACCTGGTAACCAGGCAGCAACAAAAGCGTCTGACTGATTCAGTTCAGGATTCACCCATAAAGGCCGGCCAGTTAAAAACACTGTCACTACCGGAATACCATCTGCTTTGAGTTTTTTCAGTAATTCCAGATCGGTATTTTTACCCGCCTGATAATCCAGAGTGCGGATATCGCCGTCAAACTCGGCATAAGGGTTTTCGCCTATCACTACAATAGCGACGTCAGGTTTTTGCTGATATGAGCCATCGACACTTAATTCGACAGAGCCCTGGGCCGCTTCAACCTGTTGTTTAATGCCTGAATAAATAGAGCGGCCATTCGGGAAATCGGCATTCACATTACCCGTGCCTTGCCAGGTTAAAGTCCAACCGCCACTTTGTTTACCTATATTGTCAGCACCATCCCCTGTCACCAGTACTTTTTGCTTGGGTGCTAATGGCAATAATTGCTGGTTGTTTTTCAGCAGTACCAAAGATTCACGCACAGCCTGAGCAGCGATGGCCTGATGATCTGCATGACCAATCAACTCTGCTTTGCCAGCTAACGCTGATTGAGCCGGATTGCCTTTGTCGAACAATCCCGCGCGAATTTTTACCCGCAAAATACGGCTGACGGCGTCGTCTAAACGGGCTGTAGAGATCTCGCCAGCTTTGACCTGAGCCAGAGTGTTTTTGTACAAGGCCTTACCATCTTCCGGTGCCATTAAAATGTCGACACCAGCGTTGATAGCAGCAGCACAGCTATTATTGGTGCAGCCAGGCAACTGTCCATGGCCATTCCAGTCGCCTACCACTAAACCATCAAAGCCCATGCGCTCTTTCAGTATGGTTGTCAGCAAATAATGATTGCCATGCATTTTGTCGCCATGCCAACTGTTAAAAGAAGCCATCACAGTTTGCACGCCTGCTTCGAGGCTAGTGACATAACCCTGAGCGTGCACACGGACTAAATCTGCTTCATTCGCGAGGTTGTTACCTTGGTCTTTACCGTTTTCTGTACCGCCATCACCCAAATAGTGTTTGGCTGTGGCAATCAGATGGCCGCTTTGCATAAAGTCTGAGCCCACATTACCCTGAATACCTTTGACCAGAGCTGCACCCAAAGCTTTAACTATCGCAGGGTTTTCAGAATAGCTTTCATAGCTACGGCCCCAGCGGTCATCACGGGCTACCGCTACCGTAGGTGCAAAAATCCAGTTGATACCAGTAGCCGCGACTTCTAGTGCTGTGGCTTTGCCTATGGCTTCTACTAAAGCCGGATTATTGGCGGCACCAAGACCTATATTGTGTGGAAATACGGTAGCGCCAATCACATTGTTGTGACCGTGCACAGCGTCCGTACCCCAGATAGGTGGAATACTACTGCCATCTTTGCTTGCATCAACAGCAGCGTCGTAATAAGCCTGAGCTAAAGCCACCCAGTCTGCTGCAGTGGAGTTTTTATTGTCATTTGGATAAGCGCCACCGCCATTTAAATAAGAACCGAAACCGTACTGGCGCATGTCTTCGACTGTCATCCAGCGAATATCAGGTTGGATTAGTTGAGCGACTTTTTGCTCCATTGTCATAGTGGCCAGTAGTTGCTGTACTCTTTTTTCGGTATCAGCGCTGGCTACAGGGCTTTTAAGTTCAGGCCAGAGTGCCGGGTTTTGTACCGCAGCTGTTTTTACTTCTGCAGTCGTTTCGGTGTTCTTCTGGCCGCAGCCAAACAAAGTCGTGACAAGGGCAGCACTGCACAACAACGCCAATGGTCTGTTTCGAAACATAATGGGTATCCTGTTTAGCTCTGTCTGCTTTTGTGTCCGCGCTGTGAAAAGTTGGGACAGGGCAAAGGCGCAGCAGAGTTCTTATCGGCGGGGCTGGCAGGCAAATCAGTATTTTGTATGAGCAAAAGCGTACAAAAGCACTGATGGGTGCTTGGTGTTCTATCCCCGTGTCCTCCGGGCTTATTTAGAAGCTCCGGTATGCAAATCTTTGATTTGCTTATTATTGTTTTCAGCTACTTCGTTTTTTGTCGCTCTTCCAATCTGAAATCAGCAGATTAGTTCAGTGAAAACGAAATTGTAAGCGGTTTCATTTTTAGCTGATAAAGTCGTTATTGCCAACTGTTTTTTAACCAAAATGTAAGAATTAGTTTTTCTGTATTGACGAGTTAAAAAAAATCACCTAAGTTTGTGAAAGCGCTTACAGTTGGTTTTGAGGAGTAGATAAACTACCTGTCGGGCGTCAAATAAGTTCGTAGAAAGTAAAAAACCAAAAACAGTCGACAGGGAACTACACATGAAATCCAAAACATTTACAAAGACCAGACTCGCCACAAGTCTGTCGTTAGTGCTTGGCGTGGGCGTTGCTATGCCTGCCTTCGCGGATGCCGCGCAGGAACAAAACGCTAAAAAAGCCGAAGAAAAAATTGAAGTGATCAGCGTCACCGGTATCCGCGGTAGTCTGATCAAATCCATGGACACTAAACGTTCATCCACTGGTATTGTGGATGCAATCTCAGCTGAAGACATAGGTAAATTCCCTGATACCAACCTGGCAGAATCGCTGCAGCGTATCAGTGGTGTGTCTATCGACCGTGTGAACGGTGAAGGTAGTAAAGTAACTGTTCGTGGTTTTGGTCCGGACTTTAACTTAGTGACTCTGAACGGACGCCAAATGCCTGTCACTACAGGTTCACGTTCTTTTGACTTCGCTAATATTTCTGCCGATACCATCAGTGGCGTTGAAGTTAATAAAACCAGTTTTGCCTCCAATCCTACCGGTGGTATAGGTTCGGTTATTGACGTACAAACCTTAAGACCTTTGAGCGCCGGTGGCGAAAAAGCTGTTTTCAGCGCTGCTATGGTGGATGACAAATCGACTGAAGAAGGTAGTGCTACTCCTGAGTTAGCGGGTTTGTATTCCACTACTTTGAATGATGGGAAATTTGGTGTTTTAGTTTCTGCCAGTTATCAGGAACGTGAAAGCGGCAGCCAGCAGGCCAACGTAGGTACAGGCTGGCGTAGTTTCGCTGGTTCAGTGGACAACACTTCAGGTCAGTGGGGTAGCGTCCCTGTTGATAATCAGGTAAACCGTCCTGGTGCGAATGATGTGTACTCTGTACCACAGACCACAATCTACAAGTTTGAAGAACAACAACGCGCCCGCACTAACGGTCAGTTAGTGTTGCAGTATGCGCCAGTTGATAATCTGACAGCCACTTTAGACTATACCTATATGCGCAATGACATCGACACTCAATACAATGACGTGTCTGCCTGGTATACCTATGTGCCCTCACAAAGCGTCTGGACTGATGGTCCAGTCTCATCTCCACTGATTTACTCAGAAGACTATGGTAATAACCCTGCTGACTTGTCTATGGGTGCTGGTGATTCTGGTGTACGTAACGAAAGTGGTTCTTTGGGGTTAAACCTGGAGTGGCAGGCAAGCGATAACTTAAAACTGAGTTTTGATGCCCATAAATCAGATGCCGAATACAAACCAAATCATGCATTAGGTTCAAGCAATACCTTAAGTACTGCAGCTTTTATCCGTCAAAGCGCTGCGACAGATTTTACCGGTGATATTCCTCTGTTAGCAGTGGAAGGTGGTAACTCAGTTCGTCCTTCAGATATGGTTGTTACTGGTAGCGTATTCGGTAACTCCACCAACAAGTCTGAAATTGAGCAGTATCAGTTCGACGGCGAATACATCTTCGAAGATGCAGGCAGCATCGACTTTGGTATTGCTATCACTGACGTGGATAACCACTCAAAATCAGTCAACGTACAACGTAACGACTGGGGTGGTGTTGGTCAGGCAGGTGATTTTGACGCTTCCTATTTCCCTGCAGGTACTATTCACGACAAATTTAAAGGCAGCAAAGGCGATTTCTCTTTAATGCCTGGCCGTAATTTTGAAATACTGAACACTATTTTCTTCTGGGATTTCAATACTGTACGTGCTCGTGCTGAGCAGTTGTACACCCCGGTAGGTTTTGTGGGTGCTGGTGATTGTGGTACAAACTTCTGTCCTTCTACCGATTACGACAGTGATACCAACCGCTACACACTGGAAGAATCTCAGTCTGCCTATGTACAGTATAACTACGAGAACGAAATCTCTGGTATGCCTTACGATGTTCACGTGGGTCTGCGTTATGAAACCACTGATGTGACCTCAACTTCAGCAGTAGCTGCATACAACGGAGCTCGTTGGGTCGCCGAAACTGAAATCGTATTACAAGCCAGCGGTGAGCGCGAGTTCCAGACTCAAACAGGTGATTACGACTATGTATTACCGAACCTGAACTTCAACATTGAAGTGGTTGAGGATGTGATGCTACGTGCTGCGTATAGTGAAACTATAGGTCGCCCAGACTACGTTTCTATCCAGGGTGGTACTGTTGTTGCAACTATAGCTAACCGAGCCGGTGGTGGTGGTTCTGCAGGTAACCCAAGTCTGTTGCCTCTGGAGTCTGAAAACATCGACTTGTCAGCTGAGTGGTACTATTCACCAGCCAGCTACGCTTCTATCGGTTATTTCCGTAAGGATACCAGTAACTTTATCAGCAACTCTGTTGTGGAATCGACGATCTACAATATTCCAAACCCTGTTGATGGTAAAAAGTATGCTGAAGCTGTGGCTGCAGTAGGTAATGATGCACGCGATATTCGTAACTGGATTTTTGCGAACTACCCAACTGCTCCGGGTGTGAACGTTGCTGCAGGTACTATTGACGGCGTCGCTGGTGAAGATAATGCCTTAGTCTTCGATATCAATACTCCGTCTAATGGTTCAAATTCAGAAGTCATTGATGGCTGGGAATTTGCGGTACAACATGCCTTTGGTGAAACTGGTTTTGGTGCTATTGCCAACTACACCATGGTGGACAGCGAAACTTCATACAATAACTTCCTGTTGCAGGACCAGCCTGCACTGATCGGCTTAAGTGACACAGCTAACGCCATTTTGTTTTATGAAATGGATGGTTTCCAGGCCCGTGTTGCTTACAACTGGCGCGATGAGTTCCTGAATTCTAAAGGTCAGGATACAGGAGCTAACCCGCGTTACACTGAGGCTTATCATCAGATTGATATGTCAGTGAGTTATGACTTGCCACAAGTGGAAGGTTTAACAGTATTTGTTGAAGCACTGAACATCACAGATGAACATATCCGTGTGCATGGTCGTGCTAAAGAGCAAGTGTTAAGCCTGGTTGAGTCGGGAGCCCGTTATAGTATAGGTGCCCGTTACAGCTTCTAAGCTGACCAGGGGCCATAAGGATATGGCCTTGTCTGTATAAGCATCCCCAATCTGTGTTGGGGATGCTATATCCTGAAGTTTTCTGCATCTTCGTACTTAAACAAAAACCAGTAGCTTTTGTCTCAGGCGGCAGGTTTAATCAAACTATAACTAAAAATTTCAGACAACGGATCGGAATACAGCATGAGTAATAATGTTTTACTGAACAGTGTGGAGCATCGCGACCTAAAGGTGATTACAGCCCGAAGCGCACAATATGGTGATGCGGTATGGTTTGCTATTACCTTCCCTAGAGAATTTCGCACAGCACAGGCGCATTACCCAATCTTTTTCCATAAAGACAGCAGCAGTAATCAGTTTTTTGCTGTCACTCTGTTTGGTTTTCAGGATAAGGAAAACTTGTTTTTACAGCAGGATAACTGGAAGGGTTGTTATATTCCGTTGATGCTCAGACGCCAGCCATTTTTGATTGGTCAGCAGTTGGTGCGGGAAGACGGTATTGAAACCCCGCAACGTGTGATCCATATAGATTTAGATAACCCTCGTGTTAGTCACACTGAAGGTGAGGCGCTGTTTTTACCTTTTGGTGGCAGCAGTCCTTATCTGGATGAAGTAGCCTCAATGCTGGAGACTATTCATCACGGTATGCAAGACAGCAAAGATTTTATGGCGGCCTTGCTGGAACATCAGTTGCTTGAGTCCTTTACGCTGGATTTAACCTTCAGTAATGGTCAGAAACAACAGTTGGCAGGTTTTTACACTATACATGAAGATAATCTGGCCGCCTTACCAGCAGAAACTTTGGCCTTATTGCACCAAAAAGGTTATTTACAGGCTATTTACATGGCTATTGCTTCGCAAGCCAATATCCGGCATTTACTGCAGTTAAAAAATAAGCAGTTTGAGTAAGGTCTGAATAGCTATGCAAAAGCCAACGCCATTAGTACAAGTAAAAACTTTGGAAGGATTTCACTTAACTGATGCGTTGAATTTGATTGCTAATGCTGATTATCCGCTGATATTCAAAGGTTTATGCAAAGACTGGCCTTTAGTAAAAGCGGGTTTAGTCTCCGCGGCTTCGGCCGCAGACTATATGCGGCAGTTTTATCAGGGCCAGCTTGTCAGCGCCTGTTACATAGAACCTGAACATCAGGGCAGAGTGTTTTATAACGCAGAACAAAATGGCTTTAACTATCAAGGCGGTAAAATTGATTTTAATCAGTTGTTAGACCGCCTTTTTGCATTAAACAGCCAGGACAATGCGCCGACCTATTACATGGGGTCGACTGAAATCAATAACTGGTTTCCGGGTTTAGCAGAGCACAATACTTTACAACTGGATGGAATTACTCCACTAACCAGTGTCTGGCTTGGGAATAGATCCCGCATCGCAGCTCATTATGATTTCCCGCAGAATCTGGCTTGTAATGCAGTAGGACATCGCACTTTTACCTTATTTCCGCCAGAGCAAATCTGCAATTTGTATCCCGGTCCTATGGAGTTTGCACCAGGCGGGCAGGATGTCAGTATGGTGGATTTTGCTGCGCCTGACTTTGCACGTTTTCCTAAGTTTGCCGAAGCATTAAAGCAAGCTCAACGGGCTCAACTTGAGCCTGGTGATGTGTTATTTATTCCGAGCATGTGGTGGCACCATGTTGAAGCACTGGATGGCTTTAATGTGTTGATCAGCCACTGGTGGCGGGATACTCCAGCCTACTTAGGCAGGCCCAATAACGCACTGTCTATGGCAGTACTGAGCTTACGCAGCTTACCTAAAGCTCAGCGTCAGGCCTGGAAAGCTATTTTTGATTACTACATTTTTGAGCATGACGACGTCTCTCAGGATCATATTCAGCCTGAAGCTTTGAAAATGCTGACCAAGCCATTAGATGAGTTAAATGCGCGCCAAATCAGAGCTGATTTACTGAACAAATTAAAACGCTGACCACAAGCTATAACAAAAACAGAGTCAGGCAACAGGGGAAACAAATGAATAACCAACAGAATAGAATTAAAAAAGTGGTGATTGCAGGTGGTGGCACTGCAGGCTGGATGACAGCTGCTGCCCTGACCAAGTTACTTGGCAAAAACCTCGAAGTGGTATTAGTCGAATCTGATGATATTGGCACTGTAGGCGTAGGTGAAGCCACTATTCCCACTATGCATATTTTTCACCGCTTACTGAATATCAAAGAGTCTGAAGTCATGGCCGCTACCAATGCCACTTTTAAACTGGGTATTCAGTTTGAAAACTGGAAAACACTGGGCGAAGACTATATTCACTCCTTTGGTTTCTTAGGTAAAGATTGTTGGGCTTGTGGTTTTCAGCATTTTTGGGTTAAGGGCAAACAAAAAGGTATAGCCTCTGAAATAGGTGACTATTGCGTCGAGCATTTAGGCGCTCGTCAGGGCCGGTTTGCTGTGTTGCCAAATCAGGATCTGAACCACGCCTATCATATGGATGCCTCTTTGTACGCCAAATTCCTGCGTCGTTTATCTGAACAACATGGCGTCAAACGTATTGAAGGTAAAATTCGTGAAGTGCAACAGCATATGGACGGTAATATCAGCGCCTTATTGCTCGAATCCGGCGAGCTGGTAGAAGGCGATTTATTTATCGACTGCACCGGCTTCCGGGCTTTATTGATCGAACAAACGCTAAACACTGGGTTTGAGGATTGGAGTCATTGGTTACCTTGTGACAGTGCTTATGCGGTACAAACCAAAACTACACAGGAACCTTTGGCCTATACCAGGGCTATAGCCCGCGGCGCTGGCTGGCAATGGAAAATTCCACTACAAAGCCGGGTAGGGAATGGGCTGGTATTTTGCAGCAAATTTATGTCTGAAGCAGAAGCTAAGCAAACGCTGATCGACAATGTTGAAGGTGAAATGCTGTTTGAACCCAGGCTGATTAAATTTAAAACCGGCACCCGCCGCCAGCATTGGAATAAAAACTGTGTGGCCATCGGTTTATCCAGTGGTTTTCTTGAGCCTTTAGAATCGACCAGCATTCACCTGATCCACCGCAGTCTTATTCGTTTGCTGCAGATGTTCCCGTCCAACGGCATAGTGTCTGCTGATGTGGCTGAGTTTAACCGCCAGACTAAAATCGAAATGGATAATATCCGCGACTTTATTATCCTGCACTACAAAGCTACAGAGCGCACTGACACCAGATTCTGGCGCTACTGCAAAGATATGGAAGTCCCGGAGACGCTGACTCACCGGATGGAACTCTTTAAACAATCCGGCAAAGTCTATAAGTTTGCGCAGGAATTATTTGGCGAAAGTTCCTGGTTACAGGTACTGATAGGTCAGGGTTTAATGCCACAGCAGTACCATCCTATTGTCGATTTAATGCCGGATTCTGAATTAAACGATTTCCTGACGAGCATTAAACACAATGTGAAACGTACCGTGAGTCAGTACCCGACTCATCAGGAATTTATTCAGCATTACTGTAAATCGTCTTTGGTCTGAGCTGATGGTTACGGAAGCGCTTAATTTTCAGGTCAATACCGCCATCCGGCCCGAAATTATCTATCTTGGGCTGGAAAAAACGCCATTGATTCTGATTGATGACTTTGGCCTGGATTTGTCTGATTTACGTCAGCATGCCCAGCACAGTGATTTTATGCGCGAGAATCAGACATATTATCCGGGCCAGCGAGCTGTTTTACCAAAGGCTTATGTTGCAGCCAGCTTAAATGCCTTGTACCAGCTGATTTATCAGGTGTATCAGGTGCCTGAAAAGTTGCGGTTAAAACCACAAATGTTGTTTTATGCGCTGATCACCCAGCCAGAAAATAGTCTGCATCCACTGCAATGCATGCCGCATTTTGATACCAGCGCGCCCTATTATTTTGCACTTTTGCATTACCTGAATGACTCGCCTCATGGCAGTACCGGCTTTTTCCGCCATAAACCTACCGGGTTTGAGCGGGTCACGGATCAAAGACGGCAAGAGTATTTTCAGTCTGCTCAACAGTTTATTGATACTCATGGTGCGCCACCTCAGCGTTATCAGGTGCAAAGTAATGAACATTATGAGTTGTACCACCAGATCCCATACCAGGCCAACAGACTGATTATTTACCCTGGCCATCTGCTGCATTCTACTTTGGTGGATGTCAGCACAGATATTGACAGCTCCGCTGTTACAGGGCGCTTAACCGCCAATATGTTTGTCGATTTCGTATAAACCCAGAACCAGTGTGATACCAGCTAAAAAGGAACTGAGTATGGCTTTAACAAAAATAAAAATGGAAGCGATTACATAGCTGTTTTAGTCGCACAGATGGCACTTTTACCCTCCTATTTTAAAGATGAAAAGAAGATAAAGATGAACTA
>NZ_JAIWOI010000280.1 GCF_020217005.1 Rheinheimera sp.
TGAATTGCCAAAAGGCTCAAGATTATTAAAGAAAGAATTTACTTATGGTGTGGCTACATCTTCCTTCCAGATTGAAGGTGGAGTTGAGTCCCGTCTGCCTTGTATCTGGGATACCTTTTGCGCTACGCCAGGTAAAGTAAAAGATGGCTCCAACGGCGATATAGCCTGTGATCACTATCACTTGTGGCGTGACGACATTGCTCTGATCAGTTCCTTAGGTGTCGACGCTTATCGTTTATCTATTGCCTGGGCAAGGGTAATGAATCAGGACGGCAGCCTGAATCAGCAAGGTGTTGATTTCTACATCAATATTTTGGATGAGCTGAAGGCCAGAAATATTAAGTCTTTTGTCACTTTGTATCACTGGGATTTACCGCAGCATATTGAAGATCAAGGCGGTTGGCTGAACCGTAACACAGCCTATTTGTTTCAGGATTATGCTGACAAGTTGAGTAAAGCCTTTGGCGATAGAGTTTATTCGTATGCCACCTTAAATGAGCCGTTTTGCAGCTCTTATTTAGGTTATGAGGCCGGTATTCATGCGCCAGGTTTAACTAAAAAAGCCTATGGTCGTCAGTCAGCACACCACTTATTGTTAGCTCATGGTCTGGCGATGCAGGTACTGCAGAAAAACAGCCCAAACAGCATGAACGGCATAGTGCTGAACTTTACTCCTGCTTATCCGTTAACTGACAGCGCTGCCGATCAAAGAGCTGCACAGCTGGCCGATGAATACTTTAATCAGTGGTATATCAAACCTGTATTTGATGGCGCTTACCCGGATTCATTCGCTTTGCTGGCGGATGAAGACAAGCCAGTGATTGAAGCAGGTGACTTTGACATTATTAAAGCGCCGCTGGACTTTTTAGGCGTTAATTTCTACACCCGCACTGTGTATAAAGCCACTGAAGGTCGTGATTTTATTGAAGTTGATATGGTCGAAGCACCGAAAACAGACATAGGCTGGGAAATTTACCCTCAAGCCTTTACCGATCTGTTAGTGTCTTTGCATCAGAAATATAAACTACCTCCTGTTTATATTACCGAAAATGGTGCAGCAGCTGCTGATCAACTGCACAATGGCGAAGTGGATGACCAACTACGCTTGTCCTATTACCAGTCGCATTTGAATGCTGTGCATCAGGCAGTTGAGCAAGGTGTCGATATTCAGGGCTATTTTGCCTGGAGTTTAATGGACAACTTTGAGTGGGCTGAAGGCTACTTAAAGCGTTTTGGTATAGTTTACGTTGACTACAACAGCCAGCAAAGAACTGTGAAAAACAGCGGTCTGGCTTATAAAAATCTAATAAGTAATCGTTAATGTATAAAAAATAATAATTTCAAATCAACACTTTATAGGATGCGCCTGACATGGTTAGTGTAAAGGAGAAAATTGCTTACGGCCTTGGGGATACGGCAAGCAATATAGTGTTCCAGACCGTCATGTTGTTTCTGACGTTTTTTTATACCGACATCTACGGCATTTCGCCGGCTTTTGTCGGTACCATGTTTCTGGCTGTGCGTATTATTGACGCAGTGACAGATCCGCTAATGGGCGCTATTGCCGACCGCACTCAAAGCAAATACGGCAAATTCCGCCCTTACTTACTTTGGTTTGCTTTGCCCTTTGGCCTGATCAGTGTGCTGGCTTTTACCACACCGGATTTTGGCGAAGAGGGCAAAATGATCTATGCCTTTGTCACTTACACCCTGCTGATGCTGGTCTATACCGCTATTAATATTCCATATTGCGCTTTAGGCGCCGTGTTAACCGAAGACCCTAAGGAGCGGGTGTCGGTACAGTCCTATCGTTTTGTCTTTGCCATGCTGGGTGGCCTGATGGTGACCTCGTTAACTTTACCTTTAGTCGAGTTGTTTGGTCAGGGCGACAGAGCTAAAGGCTACCAGCTGACGATCATGGCGATGAGCGTATTAGGTGTGCTGATGTTTTTAGCTTGTTTTTATGGCACTAAAGAACGTATCAACCCACCGAAAGAAGCGGTCAGCCGCAGCTACATGGATAATTTCCGTCAGTTATGGCAAAACGATCAATGGCGTGTGTTAGCTCTGGTGGCTTTATGTCTGCTGAGTGGTTATGTACTGCGTACAACACTGGCAATTTACTACGTGAAGTATTATCTGGAAATGCCGGACAGTATCACCTTGTTTATCACTTTAGGTATGCTGGGCAGTATGGTGGGCTGCATTATTGCGCAGCCGCTGGCGAAGCGTTACTGCAAAGTGAAGCTCTATATTGGTATTCAAATTTTAGCCGCAGTGCTTTGTGCCAGTAGCTATTTTGTTGCAGCCGATAACGTGACCCTCGCTATAGGGCTCTATGTGCTGTGGAATCTGGTGTTTAACACTGGCACTCCGCTGCTGTGGGCCAAAATGGCCGACACTGTAGATTACGGCCAGTGGCGCACAGGAGTCCGCACTACAGGCATGGTCTATTCCTCTATTATCTTCTTTATAAAAATGGGCATTGCAGTAGGCGGCGCTTTGGGTGGCTGGTTATTGGCTGGTATAGGCTATCAGGCCGACCTGGCTCAAACTGAAGAAACCAAAGCTGGATTATTGCTGGCTTTTAGCTTGTATCCTGCCATTGGTTCTTTGATTGTGGCTGTTGTAATGAGCGCTTATAAGCTCAACACAGAAAAAGTGGAAGAAATCACCAGAGACTTGAAGAACGCGGCCGAATAAGTTTGCAGGCAGTAAATCTGCATGGGGCAATCAGTCATGTCCCGACGGTTTAGTCAGACTAAGCCGCCGGGGTCTGTTTGGACAGTCAACCAAGCTGTATTTTCAGGGATAACGGATGTAAAAGCTGGTAATATGACGGACTACAAGATAATTTAGGCTTTACTGATTTACCTTGTGGTTCCCGACTTTCTTAGACTTAACAATAAGTGACAGCACTATATGGCGACCATTTACGACGTTTCTCAGCTTGCTGGTGTATCTCTGGCGACTGTCTCCAGAGTGATGAATAAAAACACCAACGTCAGTGAAAAAACCAGACAAAAGGTATTAGCCGCTATGGCTGAATTAGGCTACAGGCCTAACACTTTTGCTCAGTCTTTGGCGTCAAACTGTTCCAATAGTGTGGGCGTATTGGTCTCTCAGCTGGATGGTCCTTATTACGGCCCTATGATGGCTGAAATTGAAGCTGCACTGCGTGCGGACAACCGCCATGTGATTATTGCCGTAGGTCATAGTGATGCAGCACAGGAAATTGACAGTGTGGAGTTTCTGCTGAGTAAAGGCTGCGACGCCCTGATCCTCGATGTGGAAGCTATCTCAGACGAATATCTGATTAAATTGAGCCAAAGCTCAACACCTATAGTGCTAATCAACAGATACATAGCAGAAATCAGCGATTGCTGTATTTACCTGAACAATGAGCTGGGTGGTTATATGGCGACCCGGCATCTGATTGAGTTAGGACACCGCGATATTGCCTATATTTCCGGGCCAGCGAAAAAGCACGATGCGGCTGAGCGTCTGGAAGGGCATAAAAGGGCTCTGGCCGAAGTGGGCGTATCTTTTGACCCTGCCCTGTGTTTTGAGGGGGATTACAAAGAAGACAGCGGTGTAGACGGCATGAACTATTTGCTCAGTCTGGACAAAAAATTTACTGCAGTGGTCTGCGCCAACGATCAAATGGTATCAGGCGCTATTTCGGTTTGTCTGGAGCGGGGGATGAAAATTCCTCAGGATTTGTCTTTTGTCGGTTACGACAATATTCCTTTTGCCCGTTATGTTTCACCTAAATTGACCACTGTGAATAACCCTATCCACGAAATGGGAAAAATGGCCGCTTTATGGTTGCTAAAGAATTTATATAAGAAAGATATTGAAGTTGAAAATGTGTTCGAGCCTGAACTGGTGGTGCGCAATTCTGCTATTCATATAGAGTAAAACAGCCTCCGCCTGATACGGAGGCTGTGAGCTGTTTAAGGTAAAGCTGCTTCTAAAGTTAAGGTTAAGCCTTCACGGATCTGATCAGCCAGCTCAGATTCAGCTTTGGCTGAATACGAGGCCTCAATCAAAAATACACCAGCTTCAACAGGGGTATAAGTAAACTGCCCTGTTGCATCAGTTTTATGCTGCACGCGTCTAGCTTCATCACGGTAACGTTCACCTTCGTACGATACTTCCAGTTCCACACCAGCTTGTGCCTTACCATTGACTAAAAAAGTAAAAGTCACAGGCTCGCCTGCTACTATGTCAGCCGGGTGCACTGAGCTTTTAAACTCTAAACCTTCGTTTTTCAGAGCCAGCACTGCTGAGGTTGGTTTATTCACTGTGATAAAAGCTATAGAGCGGCTGCGACTTTGGCTGGTCACGACCTCTGTAGCATTGGCCGGCAATTCTTTAGTCCGGGTCTTTTTGTCCGCCATCAAACGCTTACGCTCATCCCCAACTTTGTACATAGTGCCAAAACGTACAGGGCCGCCTAATTCCAGTTTGTAGGTACCTTCAGCATTCAGCTGTGCGTCTACCTGAGATTTACGTTTACCCTGGTATTTATGCTCAATGGCCTGCTTTTTACCATCAGGTGTATATAAAGCCACATTGTCTACCGGAATACCTTTGTCGGCGACAAAAGTCATGTTGGCAGCGCTAACATCAGCCGATACCCAACTGCCTGTTTTTGATAAGACAAAATGACTTGGTACTACCCATAAGGTGTGAGCCAGAGCCGGAGCGCTGATTGCTGTTGCCACTAATAAGGAGGCCAGAATAGATTTTTTCATTGGACTAGTTTCCCTGTACAGAAGTAAGTTTAATTTTGCCCAGCTCTTTGCTGGCCTTTATTTCGATCTGAACGGCACTGCCGTCCCATGTGAATACTTGTTTAGCCAGATTACGGCCGCCTTGTTCACGGGCTGCTTCAACAAAAAGCACATAGTTACCAGCAGCAACGGCATTGCCTTGTTCGTCTTTACCATCCCAGCGTACTTTGTAACTGCCAGGGCCTTTAGTGGCTCCTGTTTTTGCATCGACTAATTGCGGTTCGCTGCGGCCGAGTTTGCGCCAGAAACGACGTAAATCTTTAATCCAGTCCGGTTTTTCCAGCCAGGCTTCAACTAAACGCACTGGCTGTTGTTGCTCGTTTTCAATCCAGACTGCCACATAAGGTCTGTGGTAAGTACCAGTGTCAATTTTTGGCAGTTCGACCTGAATCTCCAACTGCTGTTCTGCCATAGCTGAGCCGCAACACAACAGCACAGCAGCGACTAAATACTTGTACATAGACTTCCCTCTAAGTAAAACGACGCTAAATTAATGAAACGACGCTATATAAGCGACTAAAGCCAAAACCACACCAGCTATAGCTGTGGCGTTGCCAAAATCTCTTCGGTTCGGCTGCCGCCACAATAAATAAAAGCCCGACAAGGCAAACAACACACAAAACACAGCGGTTATATCAATCAGCCACTTCCAACTGCTGCCAGCGTAACGACCTTTATGTAAGTCGTTGGCCAGCGCCAGATAACCACCAAATTCAGTGTCTACTTCAGCTGTGCGTGCTGATAAATCAATCACTACAGCGGCGTAGCCAGCTGGGCGCTTAAAATCAATTTCCAGGACTTCGTCTTCAGGCGAAAAATTCAGGTTATAGCCGCCCTGTAACTGATGTTCCTGCTTTAACCAATCGACATACAAAGCCAGAGCGGCTTGTTGTTGATCCTCTGGTAATTGCAATAAATCCGGCAATTGTTCTGGCAGTTCCAACTGCAACTGCTGACTGGTTTTGCCCGTGCTACTGCTCAATTCAGGGTGATTTAAAGTGATGCCCGTGATGGCAAAAAATAACAACAGCAACAACACCAACATAGCGCTGTAGGTATGTAACCAACGCATCCACCGAGCTAAAGCTGAACTCTTCACAGTACCCCCTAAAAATCAGCTGTCATGCTACTGAGAATTGTTCTTATTTGCAAGGGTTTCACAACCCCCTGATTTAGTTGTTTATTGGTCATGACTTGTTTCTGTTTCGCAAGATGAATAATTGATAGCGTAACTATCAAAGGTGCCGAAGTCGCCGGGTGCTGGCAAATCGCCGACAACTTCGCTTTGCGTGCAAACTACACCTACACAGACGGCGAGCAGAAAAGTGCTGCTAACAATGGCCAACCTCTGACCAATACCGCCAAGCATATGGCTAACCTGACGGTCGACTGGAGCGCAACTGATGAGTTAAAAGTTTTGCTGACGTCAGAAATCCGTACCAAACGTTTCCGCTCATAGGACAGTATTAAAAAGGCCCCGCTGCATTACAAAGCCTGTGACGTCTGCCACTTAGGTACCAGTTATGCGACCAGCGATTCAGTCGCTTTTACGGCACATATCAACAACCTGTTTGATCAGGATTTCACCACCTACGATCTGGAGTTTGTTGAATGTGACAGCGGTACCAGTTGTATTCCAGATGCCAATGGCGCTGACGGGTATCAGGCCAGTTATGTTGACCACTTCAACACCAAAGACAAGTCACGCAACTTATGGATGAGCGTAAACGTCAGCTTCTAAGCATGTTGTAAGTCGAGCCTATGAAAAAAACG
Organism: Rheinheimera sp.; assembly: GCF_020217005.1. GTDB lineage: Bacteria > Pseudomonadota > Gammaproteobacteria > Enterobacterales > Alteromonadaceae > Pararheinheimera. Next base: position 6,573 of record NZ_JAIWOI010000280.1, read on the forward strand.
CAGATTGATTCTGCGGTTTTTTGTGTCCAAAGCAGTGCTCTGGTTGCGCTAACAATGCTACATTGTTTGAAACATCAACAGGTTTCCAATACAACAAAGGTGACAAGGATGCGTACTAGTTTAACTTTGCTTTTTTTTACATCTGCTTTGGCTTATGCCAATCCATCTCCTATTCCTGCAGATCCGGTGCAGCAACTCAAACCAGAGCTCAGTCAGGTGATAGCTGCCGACGCTCAATTGGAAATACTGGCGGATGGCTTTCGCTGGGCAGAAGGCCCTGTGGCTGAACCTAAGACCGGAGATATTTTGTTCTCCGATGTACCGGACAATAAAGTCTGGCGCTGGAATAGCAAAAATGGTTTAACTTTGTATCTGAGTCCAGCAGGTCACACAGGACTGATAGACGAACCCTCTCTGAAAGAGGGGTCTAATGGTTTGATTTTTAATCAAAAAAATCAGCTGGTATTGGCACAGCATGGTGATAGACGTTTAGCTGTATTAACCTCAGTCAGTACCAAAGGACCTGAATATCAAACTTTGGTAACTCAATATCAGGGCAAGTTATTTAATAGCCCTAATGATCTGGTGCAGCATAGCAATGGCAGTTATTTATTTACCGACCCACCTTATGGTTTAAAAGATGCCGATAACTCGAAACAAAAGCAGCTGAACTTTAATGGTGTGTATTGGCTCAGGGCGGGCGAGCTGATAGTGGTCACTGACAAACTAACCCGCCCTAATGGTCTGGCATTATCACCTGACGAAAAGTGGCTTTATGTTGCAAACTCAGACCCTCAGGCGGCGCAGTGGTGGAAATACCCTCTGGCGGCAGATGGCACTGTAGGCGAAGGCCAGCTGTTTTTTGATGCCACAGCTTGGGTTAAGAGTAAACCCGGGTTACCTGATGGCTTAAAAATACTGCCTTCAGGCCATGTACTGGCGACTGGTCCCGGCGGCGTATTAGTGTTTAATGCCAAAGGCGAACATCTGGGCACTATTCAAACTGGTGTTGCCGCCGCTAATGTGGCTTTAAGTCTGGATAAAGCGTATTTATACATCACGGCGTCCAGCTATTTATTGCGTATTAAGCTAAAAACCGCAGTTTGATTAGAAGCTAGTGTATAGAAATGTAAAGCTGCTCTATTACTGAGCAGCTTGGGGTTAAACTGCGGCCAATTGAATCCGGAGTGCAAGCCTTTGAACCCTTTATTGCTGATTGATGATGACCAGGAACTGACCTCGATGTTAAGTACTTACTTACAGCGGGAAGGTTTTGTCGTGCAGGTGGCCAATAACAGTCAGCTCGGCTTGCGACAGGCCATTTCTGGTCAGTATGAACTCTTGGTGCTAGATGTGATGATGCCGGGCTTAGATGGCATATCATTGCTGCGCCAAATACGCCAACATTCCAAAGTACCGGTCATTATGTTAACCGCCAAAGGGGATGACATAGATAAAGTGCTGGGCCTGGAACTGGGTGCGGACGATTATGTCGCTAAACCTTGCCTACCCCGCGAATTAGTTGCGCGTATCCGGGCCATTTTACGTCGTGTACAGCAACAACATGACGAACCCACCGAAGTCAGAGTTGGGCCTTTAACGCTTGAACCCGGCTCACGTAAAGCCTGGGTCAATGAGCAACAAATTCAGCTGACAGGCGCCGAGTTCAGTGTGCTCTGGGTGTTGGCTTGTCAGGCGGGGCGGTTGGTCAGCAAAGCCGAATTATCACTGCAGGCTTTAGGTAAAACCTTAACTCAATACGATCGTAGCCTGGATGTGCATATCAGCAATATCCGCCAAAAGCTTGGCAAAAGAGAAGACCAACAAGCCTGGATTGAAGCTGTACGCGGCAAGGGTTATCAACTGATGCAACAGTCTTAATTATGGGGCAGGTGTTCTGGAAGTTTTTATTAGCCTTTTGGGGCGCGTTAATTCTCGCGGGCACCTTAGTTTGGGCTGTCAACGAAGTCAGCCGTTCTACGGACGATGAACCCAAACCTGTCTGGATAGGCCCACAGCTCAGATTGGTGTTAGGTTCAGCTCAACTGATGATGGATTCCGGCGGCATTAAATTGCTTGGTGATGTATTGCAGCGCTGGGAAGAAGATCCAATGTCCCGCGACAAGATCCTGCTGCTGAATAACCAGGGCGAAGATTATTTACAGCGAGATGTGCCTGGTGACTGGGAACAATTACTGAAAGAACAACCTGAATACAAAGTGCAGGATAAATCTGGCCAAAGCTGGTATTTGTTGGCGGTGCCACGCCACGAGTTTTTACTGGACTGGTTACGTAGCGGCAGAGGCATTATGGCGACCAGCTCGGTGCCAGCACAACGTATTGATATTCAGCATTCACAACCTGCCAGACCCCATGGTCCTCCTCCTGATGAAGCTGTGCAGCCTTTTGGCCCCACTGGTTTTGGTGAAAAAGGCCCACCTCCCGAAATGCGTGGTATGGCAGTAAGAGCCACTATGGCTATGCCTCCGGTCTGGTTTCATCCTGCATTTTTATTGGCTGCTATTCTGGTCACCAGTTTATCTGTTAGTTTGTGGCTGGCCTGGTATTTTGCCTCGCCAGTGCGTCAATTAAAACGAGCTCTGCAGTCACTGGCATCCGATCACTGGCTGACTCAGTTGGGCCCTAAAGTCACAGGGCGGCGCGATGAGTTTGGTGCTGTAGCCCGCAGTTTTAATGAGATGGCTAAAAGTGTTGAGCAAGCCATTAGTGGCCAGCGCCGTTTATTGCATGATGTCTCGCATGAATTCCGCTCGCCATTAGCCCGCTTACAAATACTGGTGGGACTGGCGCGGCAAACTCCTTCTGAAAGCGCCCTAGTGCTGGATAAAGTGGAAGCAGAAACCCAAAAATTGAATGCACTGGTCGAAGAAATTCTGACTTACTCACGGCTGGAAAGTGGTGCTGCAGCAGTGAAGTTGCAGCAGGTGGACCTGTTGGAACTGCTGGAATCCGTGGCGGAGGATGGCCGGTTGGAGGCCTTGTCGCAACATAAACAGCTGCTGGTAAAAGCTGATACAACAGTGCAACTGCAGGCTGACCCTGATTTACTCTATCGTGCGCTGGAAAACCTGATCCGCAATGCCATCAAATTCACTCCACCTGATAGCCTGGTGACGGTGCAGTTGAGACAACAGCACGGGCAAGTGCAGATTTTAGTTTCCGATCAAGGCCCTGGTGTAGCGCCAGACGAACTAGCCAAATTGTCTGATCCATTTTTCCGCGGTCAGAGCAAAAAAGATGGTGTAGGTTTAGGTTTAAGTATCGCCAAAAGAGCGGTGGAAAGTTGTGGTGGACAGTTAAAGCTGCATAATCTTTATGCAGCTTCGGGTGAGGTTAGTGGTTTTCAGGCGGTAATTAGTTTGCCGTTTGAAGAATGAGCCTAAGGTACAGTGACTGTTATTGCTAAA
>NZ_JAIWOI010000281.1 GCF_020217005.1 Rheinheimera sp.
CTGGAGCGTTTACAGCAAGGCAAGGTGTATGTAGCGGACTATGCCGCTTTGGCGGTGAAGCAATTTTTCCAGTTGGAAACCTTAACAGCGCTGCGTGAAATGGCGATGAAGCTGGTGATGAGCCATGTCGATGCGCAGTTAAAAACCGAGCAGGATGCCAAAGCCCGTGGCAGTGATTATCTTATTCAGGATAAATTACTGGTGCTGATCTCCAACCGCCGCGATCACGAATACCTGATCCGCATTGGCCGCCGTGTTGCCGAAAAACGTCAGATGCCCTGGGTTGTGGTCTGGGTCGACACAGGGCAGATGCAGTATCAGTCGACGCAACAGCGCTTACAGTCGGCTTTTGCTTTGGCACGTGAACTCGGCGCTCAGACCGATATTTTACGTGGCCCTTCTACGTTACAGACCATTTTGCCTTATATCACAGAGCATAGGATTAACGCTGTGTTAGTGGGGGCTGGCACAAAACGCACCATGCAGCCCTGGCGTAAACCTTTGTATCAGCAGCTGATTAATAGCGGTTTGCCGTTAGAAGTTTCAGTGTATCGCTCTGGTGAATCGGCCCAACAAGCCAGAGTGTCAGCGCCCGCTTCAGGCACCTTTGGCCAAAAAGCCGGTTATGCTTTTGGTGCACTTTTTACCGCAGCCGCCAGTGCTTTGGCTTTAGCTTTGGACCAATGGCTGCAAAGTGGCAATCTGGTGCTGATTTTTGTGTTGGCTGTGGTGCTTTGTGGTCTGAAATACGGCGCCCGCCCTGCTATTTTTACCGCTTTGTTGTCGTTTTTCAGCTTTAACTTTTTCCTGACCGAACCTTATTTCACCTTTAATGTGAATAAAAACGATGATGTCGCCACGCTGATTTTTATGCTGGTGATAGGTATCACCTGTGGCCCGGCCGCTTCGCGCATCCGGCAGCAATTATTGCTACTGAAAGAAGCCAATCGTTACTCAGAGTTACAACGGGATTTTGCCCAGCAACTGACCGTAATCCATCAAACCGATGAACTCTGGACTATTTTGGCTACCCAGCTGACCCAAGCGCTGCGCTGCCCTGTACATCTGGTCACCCTTGATCAACAAGAACAACAAATACTGCCTGCACTAAATCAGCCTTTGCTGACCTTGGATCAGGCGATGATTGATTGGTGCAGACGGCATCAGCAAATGGCAGGGCGTTTCAGCGATACCCTCAATGCCAGCCAGTGGAGTGCCCTACCATTAGCAGTGCAAGGTAAAACTATTGCCGTCATAGTGCTGCAGTTTCCCGCTACTGTGCAGGTATTAAGGCCGGACGACAGAGATTTAATAGCGACTTTAAGCCAGCAGGCGGTCAGTGTCTGGCAGCGCATTAGTCTGAATACGGAACTGGAGAGCTCAAAACTGAAAGCCGAAATGGAGCAATTGCGTTCGGCTTTATTATCCTCTGTGTCGCACGATTTGCGCTCACCGCTCGCTGCTATGATGGGTTCTGCTGAGAGTTTACAGGTGCTGGACCAGCAGTTATCCAAAGAAGATCGGAACGAACTGTTAAGCACCATCATGCTGGAAAGTCAGCGGCTGGACCGATATATCCAGAACCTGCTGGATATGACGCGTTTAGGTCATGGCACCTTAAAGCTGGAACGGGATTGGGTGTCTGTCGCCGATATTATTGGCAGTGCCAAACAACGCTTAAAGCGCTTTTTCCCGCAAGTGGAAGTGGAATACGAAGCTGCACCGGATTTACCTTTACTTTATGCCCATGCCGCTTTGCTGGAACAAGGGCTGTTTAATATTCTGGAAAATGCGGCTAAATATAGCCCTGATGGCGAGCCTGTGCGGGTTTGGGTTAGTCAGCAAGGAAAAGTCTGCCGCATTGAAATTGAAGACAGTGGCCCTGGTATCCCGGAAGCGCTGCGGGAAAAAGTCTTTGATATGTTTTATGTGGTGGCCGATGGCGACAGTAAAAGGCACAATACCGGCATGGGGCTGGCGATTTGTCGGGGCATGATTGGAGCGCACGGCGGATCGGTCAAAGCGACCTCAGCCCGAGTGGGCTCTGGCTCACGTTTTATTGTCGAATTGCCTTTGCCTGAAACCCAAGCAGGAGACTAAGTCTATTGTCCGCCCGAATTCTGGTTGTTGATGACGAAATGCAAATCCGCAAAATGCTGCGGATAGCGTTAAAAAGTGTCGGTTACGAGGTGACTGAAGCAGATTCAGTCGAATCTGGTCTGGCGGCTTTAGTGCGCCAGCAGCCGGATTTACTGGTGCTGGATTTAGGTTTACCCGATGGTGATGGCCTGGAGTTATTAAGCGAACTGCGCAGTTTTTCCAAAGTGCCTGTGATTGTTTTGTCAGTACGAAACGGCGACTCCGACAAAATCAAGGCACTGGATATAGGCGCTCAGGATTATGTGACTAAACCTTTTAGTGTCGAAGAGTTGCTGGCGCGGGTCAGGGCGCAATTACGCGACCGTTTACCGGATAAAACCCCGGCTGTGCTGGACGATGGTTATCTGCATATAGACCTCGCCCGCCGTCTGGTGACCTGCAAAGCGGTGGAAGTGGAGTTGACCCCAAAGGAATATGCGGTGCTGGCGACTTTGGCTCAGCATAGGCAATGTGTGATCACACAAAAACAGCTGCTGGAACAAATCTGGGGTCCAACTCATGGTCAGGACAGCCATTATTTACGTATTGTGATCAGTCACTTACGACAAAAAATAGGCGACGACCCCACAGAGCCTCGTTATCTAAAGACCGAAGCGGGAATTGGTTATCGCCTTATGCTGTAAAACCCTTCGTTCTTGCAGCCGCAGCTTTGTTGACTGCGGCCGCGAGCCCCAGTCACATAGGTAACTATGCTCCTGGGGTCTCACGTTCTTGTCGCCTCGCTGCAACTGCAATTACTTTGGGTTTTGATTTGGTGTGGTGATGTTGGCAATCAACCAGCCACTGCTGCCGGATCCATCCAGAAAAACTCCCAGATATGACCATCTAAATCCAGTACAGAGCGGCCATACATAAAACCTAAATCCTGCTTTGCATTGATGTCGGCGGTACCACCTGCTTTAGCAGCTGCATTACACACCTGATCCACTGCTGCTTTGTTATCACAACTTAAAGCCAGCATCACCTCGCTGCTGCCTGAGTCAGGGATCGGCCTTTGGGTAAAACTTTGCCATTTGGCATGGGTCAGCAGCATGACAAAAATATGTTCACTCCAGACCATACAAGCTGCAGTGTCGTCGCTGAACTGCATATTCTGGCTAAAGCCCAGCGCCTGATAAAATTCGATTGCAGCAGCTAAGTTGCTGCAGGGTAAGTTGACAAAAAGCATTTTGGCCATGGGGCCCTCCTGTTGGCTATAAACTGACAATGCCTGTTTCACTATCTCTGTGCTTAGTCGGTTCAGGTTTATTAAAATCGACAACAGATAAGAAATTTTTTTAAATTTCAGAGCTACTGATGTTTTTTAAAAAAAAGGGCAGCTAACGCTACCCTTCAATCCGATCAATGTGCTGTTACCAGCCGCATTGCCTGCCTTTATTTTGCTCATCCAGCCAGGTTTTTAACGGCGCAAAATAAGCCAGAATGGCACTGGAATCCATTTCTGGTTTACCTGTTAATTTAGCTAAAGCTTCCTGCCATGGCCGGCTGGAACCCATTTCCAGCATTTCATTCAGTGCAGCTCCTGCTTCTTTGCTGTTGTAGATAGAACAGCGGTGAATTGCGCCAGTGTCACCGGCTTTTTCACATAAAGCTTTGTGGAACTGGAACTGCAGAATATGAGCGAGGAAATAACGGGTATAAGGTGTATTGCCTGGCACGTGGTATTTAGCACCAGCGTCAAAGTCGGCTTCAGTACGGGCAACTGGCGCGGCCACACCCTGATACTGTTCACGTAATTTCCACCAGGCTTCGTTGTATTGCTCTGGTTTCACCTGGCCGGAAAATACCTGCCAGCGCCATTGGTCCACTAATAAACCAAAAGGCAGGAAGGCCACTTTATCCAGCGCCAGTTTCAACAATAAACCAATGTCTTTGGACTCGTCCGGAATGTGCTCCAGCAACCCAATTTGTTGCAGGTACTTTGGCGTGACCGATAAGGCTATGGTGTCACCTATAGCCTCATGGAAACCATCGTTCGCACTTTCCTGATAAAACACCGGTTGGTTTTTATACGCACGTTGATAGAAGTTATGCCCTAGTTCGTGGTGGATCACCGAAAACTCTTCGCCAGTGCGCTGAATACACATTTTAATACGTAAATCGTCTTTGGCGTCTAAGTCCCAGGCGGAAGCATGGCAGACCACATCCCGATCTTTTGGTTGCACAAACAAGGAGCGGGTCCAGAAAGTTTCAGGTAATGGCGCAAAACCCAAAGAGGTGAAAAAGCCTTCAGCTCCTTTCACCATTTTTAATTCGTCATAACCTTTGTCAGCCAGCAGTTTGGTGACGTCATAACCGGGATCGGCATCAGCTGGTGCAACTACATCATAAATATTGCCCCAGCTTTGTGCCCACATATTGCCTAACAAATGTGCCGGAATAGGCTTGTTTAAAGGCACTTTGTCGGCACCGTATTTTTCCGACAACTTGGCCCGCACATGGCAATGTAAAGCTTCGTATAAAGGTTTGACTGCGCCCCACTGTTTATCCAGTTCCAGCGCAAAGGCGTTGGGGTCCATATCGTATTTCGAACGCCACATAGCGCCAGTGTCGGCATAACCCAATTCTTTAGCGCCTTCATTGGCCAGCTCTACCTGCCGGGCATAAATAGATTTCATTGGCGCAGCAGTGTTATGCCAACCTGTCCACATTTCCAGTTGTTCGTCGTAGTTACGGGAGCTGGCCATAGTGCTCGACATCTGGCCTAAATCCAGACAGTTATCCGGCGTTTTGCAGTATTTGCCTTTGCCATACATGGCATTGAGTTTAGCGACAATACCGGATAACTCTTCAGTTTTGGCTTTGTCCTGCGGCGCAGCTAAGGTCAGGGCTTGTTTGAGTTTGTCCAGTTGACGTCTGGTGTCGTAATCCACTTCAGTGTCATTAAAACGTGCAGCCTGATTCGCTAAACGCACTACCATTTCCGTCAGTTTCTGACCTGCGGCGGCAGACAAAGCCTCTGTATCTTCGGTGATGAAGTTTGAGGCTATCCAGTCTGCTCGGTTGACTTCAAGCAATAAAGTACTGAATTCCTCGCTGGCATCCCGCACAAAAGCTTTCGCTTCATCTGCTGTCGCTGCGCTGGCAACAGTTTTGGTTTCCGCAGGCTTTGTAGCTTGTTCGCCACATGAGGTCACTAGCAAGGCTGAACTGACCAGCAGGGCTGTCAGGCTAAGTTTATAAACAGGTTTCATTGGCTTACCTTCTTGTTATGTAGTTAGGTGGTCACAGCGGTTTAGAGTATATACAACAACTTTAACTCTGCTCTTGAGGTGTGTTGTGGCGATCGGAAAGCTCATAATATGGAAAGGTCAGGCTAAAACAGGTGCCTTTACCCAATTCTGATTCAAAGTCTATATTGCCCTGCATCATTTCGACCAGCGTTTTACTGATATTTAAGCCTAAACCTGACCCCTGATTGCTGCGGCTGTCTGAACTGTCAGCCTGAGCAAATTTCTGGAAAATTTTGCTACGGAATGATTCGGCTATACCCGCACCCTGATCTTTAACCTGGATCACCAGTTGGCCGTCTTTTAGCTGGTAACTTAACTTCACCACTGAGTGGCTTGGCGAGAACTTTATGGCATTGGAAATCAAATTCGACAAAATTTGCAGCAAGCGGAATTTATCCTGATACAGATAAATCCTGCTTTGCTCCGCTGTGGTCAGCAGATCCAACCGAACCGAATATTTATCTGCATAAGCCTGATTTTGCAGTTTGGCTTCCTGCAATAAAGCACCAACTTCAACCTCAACAGGTTGCAGTTTTAACTGACCGAATTCCAGCTTTTCAATGTCAAGAATATCATTGACCAGCCTGGCCAGCCGGTCGGTATTGGTTTTGGCTATCTGCACCAGTTGTTGGGCCGCGGGCGCTAACTCTCCCACTACACCACCAGCCAATAAACCTAAAGAGCCGTTAATAGAGGTGAGAGGTGTACGCAGTTCATGACTGACGGTAGAGATAAACTCGCTTTTCATCCGGTCTATTTTTTTTCGCTCACGCAAGTCATGCAGCATCAGGGTATATAAATGTTTGTCCGCCGTGTCGACCCGACTTAAGCCCATTTCCAGCGGGATTTGTTGTCCATCCTCACTCAGCCCTGTGACCTCTACTGTCTGTCCCACCCATAAATTCAACTGATCTACTGTTAAAGGCTGCAATAACTGATGGTTTTTATGTTCAGGCAAACAGGCAAGCAATTTGCTGATGGGTTGGCGCAACAGACTTTGCATGCCATAACCAAACAATAAAGAGGTTTCTTTATTCACTCTTTCTATATGGCCTTGTTGATCCACTATCACTATAGATTCAATAGCGTTATCAAGGATTGAACTGAGTTCTTTGGTTCGCTGGGTGATCAAATGTTCAATACGGGCCGATCGTCCGGTCAAAACCAGCAGGAAAATGCCCAACAAGCTGCACAACACCAGGCCACCCGTCAGAACGTACCAGCTTTGTTGGCCAGAATTGAGGTTAAGCATAGTTTTGCTGGGAATTAATGTCAGCTCCAGTGATCTTCCGGCATGGGACCAATGTTGTGTCCAGGTTAAATAGTTTGCCTGAGCCGGTAAAGCAGGTAATGAACCGTAATAAGCCAGCCCTGTGCCTAAATCTCTGATCTGTAAATGGAACTCAGTAATGTCGTACTGACTTAAGCTGGTGTCTACCAATTGCTTGGTATCAAAAATACCGCAAATAAAACCACGGATTAGTTTACGTTTGTCTTCGAGGCTGGCTGGAACCCCTCTTTGGTGATACACAGGGATAAAAAACATTGCGGCGTCTGTACCGGTAACCAGACGAACCGGAGCTGTAATGCTGATACTGCCTGAATCCCTTGCATATTCCATGGCTTCTTTACGGGCTGGGTCGGCCGCAAAATCCAGCCCAATCAGAGATTTATCGCCAGAGGCAGAGGCCATGAACCTAACCACACTATAATCATCCCGCGCAGCGGCTGGTCGGACGCCTGGGTTGGCATATTCTTTAAAGCCCGTTTGCAGCTTGGTCTCCAGCGCGGCCCGTTCTGAATGAGGAATTTGCTCAATCCAGTCAAAAATCAGTACTCCAGCTTCCTGCCAGGGGTAGCCTTGCAAAAATTGTTGAAACATAGCTTCTGTCACTTCAGGCTGAATGGCAAACAGCCGTTCGATAGTGCGCATTTGCTGCAGTACTCTGCTGACTCTGAACTGTAAGGTGGCGCTGATTTGTTCTGACTGATCAAAAAACTTTTGCTGCAGATTCTGACTGTGCTGAAAGCGCGCCAGCACAAACAAAGCAACCACTAGTGCAGTGCAAACCAATAAAGGCAAGCCTACGGTCAGCCAGCGGGAGCGCCATAAAATCCGGGGTTTAGCAAACAACATAAACATAAGGGGAATGGCAATCATCACCCCAATCATGTCGCCTATCCACCAGGTAAACCAGTTAAGTCCGGCATTGTCGGACGTCACTATGTCAAACTTACACAAAACCAAGGTAGAGAAGACGGAGCTGATTAAGCAGGCCAAAGGGCCTGCCAGTAAAAACAGCCACAGGATACTTTTTTCAAAAGTAAGAGCGCTATGAAAATTGGCAAAGCGGCGAACAGACCATAAAGCAAAAGTGACAGTCGCGGTAGTAATAGTGGCCATACTCAGGCTGAATACGACTTTGTCAGACCAGGTTAAGCTTGGTGGCCAGTCAGGCTGTGCCAGCTTAAACAGCAGTGAGCCGAAAAAAGCGCCCGCCAGCATTGGGTAGCCCCACAGCAGGGCTGCTGCTATAGCTATGCCTACAGATGGAAATACCGAAGTGGCCATGCCAGGGGCTATCGCCAATAGAATAGCGAGCTGACCAAATAAAAAATAGGCAGATGCCAGCAGGAAGATCCGCAACAATGTTAAACCAGGAGCTGAAATTTTAATCAATGCTGATACTTCACCAAAGCAGGTACCGGTCTGTCCCGGCAAAGCCTTAGCTTACTCTGAGGTGTGAAGAAAACAAATGCTCCAACCTTTGCTTTTTTAGGAAAACTGCGGTTAAATTAACTGTTTTTTCATACAGTGGTCCACCAATGAGATTGTATATAGCTGAAAAACCAAGTATGGCCCGTGCTATTGCCGACGCTTTTGGTGGGCACCAAAAACAGCAGGGCTATTTGCAACTTAGCAATGGCGATAAAGTCAGCTGGTGCCTTGGCCATTTGTTAGAGCAGGCCGAACCTGAAGCTTATGATCCACAGTTTAAAAGCTGGCGGCTGGAGCATTTACCTATAGTGCCGGCGCAGTGGAAATTGCTCCCTAAAGCACAAAGCAAAGCTCAGCTTCAAGTACTGACCAGGCTGATCAAAGAGGCAACAGAACTGGTGCATGCAGGCGATCCGGATAGGGAAGGCCAGTTACTGGTCGATGAAGTGCTGCTGCATACTAAAGTCAGTCAAACTAAACTTACCAATACCAAAAGATTGCTACTGAACGATTTAACACCAGCTGCTGTGCGCTTAGCTTTGCAACAGTTAAAACCAAATTCTGAATTTGCCCCTCTGTCGCAAAGTGCTTTGGCCCGCAGCAGGGCCGATTGGTTATACGGCATTAACTTAACCCGGGCTTATACTTTACATGGCCAGAAGCAAGGTTATCAGGGTGTATTGTCTGTAGGCAGAGTGCAAACTCCAGTCTTGGGATTAGTGGTGCAACGTGACCTGCAAATAGAGAATTTTGTCAGTCGTGACTTTTATCAGGTCAAAGCCCATTTGTCCGGCGCAGATTGGCCTTTTACCGCGCTTTGGCAACCCAGCGAGGCCTGTGCTCCTTACCAGGACGAAGAAGGCCGGGTGCTCAATCGTGAGCTCGCTGAACTGGTACAACGCAAAACCAGCCATCAACCTGCGCTGGTAGAACAAGTCCAGCAACTGCCGAAAAAGCAGTACGCGCCTTTGCCTTTTAGCTTGTCGGCGTTACAAATTGAAGCGGCCAAACTTTTTGGCATGACGGCTCAGCAAGTATTGGATACTTGTCAGCAACTCTATGAGCGCCATCAGCTTATTACTTACCCACGTTCAGACTGCAGGCATTTACCTGAACAGCAATTTGGCCAGTCAGCTGCTGTCTGTCGCGCTATAGCGGCCAACAGTCCACAACTGGCTGATATGCAACAGCAGGTCAGTATGAGCCAACGTAGTAAAGCTTGGGATGACAGTAAAATTACTGCTCACCACGCTATTATTCCAACGGACAAGGTGCTTAAATCGGCCAGCCTCAATGGCAGTGAGGCCCAACTTTATTGGTTGATAGCCAGGCAGTTCTTATGGCAATTTTTCCCTCCCTACTGCTATCTGGAGCAACAGGCACTAGTTAAAATCGCCGGCGGTTTATTTAAAGCTCAGGCCAGACTAGTGCAGTCTTTGGGCTGGAAGGCTTTTTATAAAGCCAGTCAGAAGGATGAGCAAGAAGAGGATTCCGACGCACAACAGAGCCTGCCGCCACTCACCAAAGGTCAGCAGTTGCAGTCTGGCCAGTCAGAATTGCTAGCCAAACAAACTCAGCCACCGGCGTATTTCACTGACGCTACTTTGTTAGCGGCCATGACGGGCATCAGTCGTTTTGTGACAGATCCAGAGTTAAAACGCATCTTAAAAGAAACCGCAGGTTTAGGTACTGAGGCGACCCGCGCAGGTATTCTGGAGTTATTGTTTAAACGGGGTTATTTACAGCGTCAGGGTAAACAAATTCGTGCCAGCCAGTTAGGCCGGGTCTTTATTCAAAGTTTGCCACAACGCATCACAGCGCCTGACCTGACCGCTTTATGGGAGGCTCAGCTGGAGCAGATTTGCCATCAGCAGCAAGACTATCCGCA
>NZ_JAIWOI010000282.1 GCF_020217005.1 Rheinheimera sp.
TTTTATGGCGCAGTTGCAGCAAGAGATCTGCAATTTAGTACAACAAGCAAGGGTATCTGCAGAAATCGCCAGAACAGCCGCTCCGCAAAAACCTGCGTATAAGAAAAAAAGACGTCCGTCTGCAGCTGGCGCTCAGGTTAAAACAGTTCGTAAAAAGGTTAACAAAATTGCTTAGTTCGTTACTAATTGTAATGCCGCTGGATTGAACTCCGGCTGTTAGATTAAAGTCGGTGCACTTGATAATCAGAGAACCATAACATGTTGAAAAAATCTGTACTTGCGGCAACTTTTACCGCTGCTTTAGCTGTCAGCCATAATGCCGCTGCTACTATTGTTTTAGTTGAAACCAATATGGGTGATTTTGAAATCAACCTGTTTGACCAAACTACACCAAAAAACGTGGCAAACTTTTTGTCTTATGTAAAAGAAGGCGCCTATGACAACACTGTGATACGACGCACAGTAAAAGACTTTGTGGTGCAGGCTGGGGGCTTTCGTTACAGTGGTAACAATGCCAATCCTTTTACTCCGCTGACAGAAAAAAGTCCGGTACAAAACGAGCCAAAACTATCAAATGTTCGTGGTACTGTTGCCATGGCGAAAGTAGCGGGTGACCAACACAGCGCTAAAAGACAATGGTTTGTGAACCTGGAAAACAACGCTAATCCGGCTTTCTCTGAAAACCTGGATCGCCAAAATGGCGGTTATACCGTATTTGGTGTAATTACCGGAACTGGTATGTCTATCCTCGACAGTATTGAGGATTTATACATACCTGGTGCTAACACTGGCAATTTTGCCGGAGTGCCTCTGCGTAATTACAGCGCTACAGATCTGGCCAATAACGTGGCTGTAACCGCCAGCAATCTGGTCACAATAGAGCGTATCACAGTGATCAATGACAGCCCGACAACAGCTGCTAATCTGAATCCTGTATTGAATACTCAGGCGGGGCAGAATGCTGGTGACGACTCATCAGGTGGTGGTGGTTCTGTAGGTTCAGCGTTATTGCTGGCTTTAGCTGGCCTGGCCTTCTGGCGTCGCCGTAAGGTTTAATCTGAATAGGTTGGGAATTCTGTTGGATTAAAGAAGGGCGCGGATAAACCGTGCCCCTATAGTTCCGCTTAATCAGGCAGGCTGTTGTCGTAAGTGATTGGTTAACAACTCACCTGCTTGTTGAATATGTTGCTGTAGTAAAGCTATGGCAGCATCTAAGTCTTGATTCCGCAATAATTCCAGCAACTGCCAGTGTTCCTGATGACTGGTATCTGCATAATTCAGACTGATTTCCTGAAAGCCTAAATAACGTTCTACTTGCTGGTGCAGGCTGTGCAGTAAACGCAGTAAATGTGGGCAATGGCTGGCCTGATATAACGTCAGGTGAAACCGCCAGTTGAGCGCACCTCTGTCTGCGGCGGATAAATGCTGATCCTGCTCAATCTGATGCAATAAATCTTCGGCCTGGCCAAGCAAACTAAAAGTGAGCTGGGGAAATGCGCGGCGTAATGCCATAGGTTCCAACTGCAAGCGGATTTGATATAACTCTTCAGCTTCAGTTGCTGTTAAAGGCGGCACCATTAAACTGGCTTTGCCTGCCATCACCACTAAAGCTTCAGCTTTAAGCTGCTGCAACGCGTCCCGCACCGGGATACGGCTGACCTGATAATGCTCTGATAACTTTTGCTGATTCAGCACAGATCCTGCGGGCCAGACACCCTGCCGGATATCCTGCTTTAATTGCTGATACAAACTGGCTTTGGTCATATTAAGCCACCTTTTTCCGCGGTAACTTTAAGGCGAGAGTACAAACCAGGCCGGCCACTAAGCCCCAGAAGGCTGAGGCTATACCGAAAAAACTAACGCCCGACACTGTCACTAGTAGCGTCACTACAGCCGCTTCTCTGTCAGGCCCAGCCTGAGTGGTTAACGCTAAATTTGTACCAATAGTGCCAAGCAAAGCCAGGCCAGCCAAAGCTGTGACCAACGTGGTGGGAAAGGCAGCGAATAACGCCACAACAGCTGCGCCAGCCAAGCCTGTTAGTAAATAAAAAATCCCGGCAGCCACACCAGCACTGTATCTTTTGGCCGGATCTGAATGAGCTTCCGGGCTGGCGCAGATAGCTGCAGTTATAGCTGCTAGGTTAATAGAAAAGGCGCCCAGTGGTGCCAGCACTATAGTAGTTAAAGCGCTGGCGTTGATCAGTGGTGATACCGGCAGGTCATATCCGCTACTTTTGAATACAGCTAAACCCGGAATATTTTGCGAAGTTAAAGTGACAATAAATAGCGGCAAACCCACGCCTATTAGTGCACTGATTGACCATTCCGGCCAAATCCAAACGGGAGCGGGCCAGTCAACATGCACCTGTGCCATGCTCAGTTGGCCTTGCAGACTGGTATAAAGCACAGCGACGACCAGAACTAACGGAATAGCGTAACGGGCTTGATACTGCTTAGCGATCAGATAAGTAGCGCACATCAGTCCGACTAAATACAGGTCCTGCTGCAGGGAGGTAAATATCGACAACCCAAAGTTAAATAAAATACCGGCCAGCATAGCGGAAGCAATTTGCAGCGGAATTTTATTACTGAGCTTTTCAAACCAACCGGTCAGACCAAGTAACAAGCTGAGTGCTGCAGCGAAGATAAATACTCCTACAGCTTCCGCTAAACTCAGGCCCTGCAAGCTACTGACTAATAAGGCTGCTCCTGGCGTAGACCAGGCCGTTAATACCGGAGCTTTGAAATACAAAGACAAGCCAATACAAGTGATCCCCATGCCTAAGCCCAAAGCTAGAATCCAGGACGCCATCACGGCCTGATCAGCGCCTGCTGCTGCCGCAGCCTGGAACACTATAGCCACAGAACTGGCAAAGCCCACTAATACAGCCACAAAACCAGCAGCCAGGGCTGATAAGCTAAAGTCGCGCCACATGAAAATTCACCTGAAATATAATTTTTGAATACATTAAATTAATTTGTATACAAATTTCAAGTGAAGTAATGAATAAATCCGTAGGGGCCGGGCTTGTCCCCACCCGTCTTGAATGCCAGACGAATCTCTATCGGGGCTTGCCCTGGGTCGTTAACAATTTCATTCAAAGAGATAATGTTGTATTAGGCTGGATGGTAAATATCTGGTTCAGCGTTAAATTTTTGCAGGCATTGGCTACAAATGCAGCTGCTTTGATCCGGTGCTTGCGCCAGCAGTTCAGCCGGAAACTGCTGTGTCATACACCAACATTGGTTTTGTTCAGCGGTGCCTGCTTTACATAAATTGGCTTGCTGGCATAAAGGACATAGTTGCTCTGACATATAAAACCTCTGTTTTGGCTGCCTTTTTACTATACCTCAGCGCCAAACTTTGGGCTGAAATCATTAAGTGTTGGCTGATGATTTTTGTTATGCTCCTGAGCATTGATTTAAGGAGCTGCAGATGAGCCAGATTGGAACCCCAGGCGCCGCCAACGCCACCAAAGTACTGTTGTTAGGCAGTGGTGAACTAGGTAAAGAAGTATGTATTGAACTCAAACGTTTAGGTTGCGAAGTGATAGCGGTCGACCGCTATGCTAATGCGCCGGCTATGCAGGTGGCAGACCGTTGTTATGTCATTTCTATGCTCGATGGTGCGGCCTTACGTCAAATTGTGATCAAAGAAAAACCAGCGCTGATCGTACCTGAATTAGAAGCTATAGCGACCAGCACACTGGTAGAGCTGGAGCAACAGGGTTTTACCGTGATCCCAAGCGCTAAAGCGGCCAATTTAACCATGAACCGGGAAGGCATTCGCCGTTTAGCAGCTGAAGAATTACAACTGCCCACTTCGCCTTTCCGTTTTGCCGATGATAAAGCCAGCTACTTAGCTGCTGTGGCCCATATTGGTTACCCTTGTGTGGTTAAACCTATTATGTCCTCCTCTGGCAAGGGCCAGTCGGTGCTGAAATCCGATGCCGATTTAGAATCCGCCTGGGCTTATGCGCAGGAAGGTGGTCGGGCTGGTAAAGGCCGGGTGATAGTCGAAGGTTTTATCGACTTCGATTATGAAATCACTTTATTAACAGTGCGTTCTATTTCTGGCACTCAGTATTGCGAGCCTGTAGGCCATCGTCAGGAAAAAGGCGATTATCGCGAATCCTGGCAGCCTCAGGCTATGTCAGCTGTGGCTTTAGAAAAAGCCCAGCAGTATGCCGCCAAAGTCACTGAAGCCTTGGGTGGTTTTGGTTTGTTTGGTGTCGAGCTTTTTGTTAAAGGCGAGCAAGTGTGGTTTAGCGAAGTATCGCCCAGGCCACACGACACCGGCATGGTGACCATGATTTCACAAAACTATTCAGAATTTGCGCTGCATGCCCGCGCTATTTTAGGTTTGCCAATTCCTGTTATTCGCCAGTATGGCCCGGCCGCTTCAGCTGTATTGCTGGTTCCTGGTCATTCACAGCAAATTAGCTACGGTAATTTAGTTCAGGCTTTACAACAACCTGACACCGACCTGCGGCTGTTTGGGAAACCTGAAGTACAAGGCGAGCGCCGTATGGGTGTGGCTTTGGCATTGGGCGACAATGTCGAACAGGCCAAACAAAAAGCGCTGGATGTGATAGCGCAAATTAGGGTTGATGTGCTTTAGCTGTGTGGACCAGCCAAAGTGGAGTCCGGTTTTCTCAGACCACTACACTTATTGGCTGAACAGCTTTAGACCCAAATGTAGAGCCAGTTCTATGAGCGCAGAATTGACAGGGGCCGCCAGGTCCCTGTTGCACAAAACAGCAGTGCAATAAGTACTTTTTAAAGAAACAGGTTTTTAATCCTTGGCTTCAGAGTGGATAGAACTACAACTAACTGAATTTGTATATCGGACCATCATCTGCAGACTAGTTGGATGTGCTGAATCCGCGTTTTGGGTCAGATAGTCACCAGGCTATTATTGCTGAAATTGCTCCAACTTCGGATATTGCTTTAACACATCACAAGCTCTTTGCATGGCGTCGCCAAATAAAGCCGGATGAAAATCACCATTTTGGCAGTAGTCACGGCGAAACTGCAGCAGGTTGTTGATATCCTGTGCCGCTTTAGCCAAAGCTTCTTGTTGACCTGTGCCGTAATCCTGGCCTATGGCATAAAAGGCCTTTTGGATCTTTCGGGTGACTACTGAGTCGGACTGAGCACCCGGTAAGGAAATATGCTCAGCTAACCAATGCAATACAGGCTCTGAATAAGGCAGTATTCTTGGGTGATCATAAAATGTCAGGGTGCTGACAATTAGTAAACAAAGCAGTAAAAAATTACGCATTAGCCTTACTCCACATCACCTGATAGGACTCAACTGCCTGAAATTTATACTCAGGTTTATTTGGTATAACACAGCCATAACCTGATGCCACTGTCAATTGCACAACCAAAGTATCCGGTACTGTCAACAATGTTGACAGAGTTAAACTGAACCTAAGATTAAAATTCAATAAGGATCATAGTGTTATATACTATGGCTCTTTGGTTCAATTATTGCAGTAGCTTCAAAGGTCATAACAAAGCAGCACAGGATAAAATCCTATAGCTTTGGTTTCTCCTGATCACCTCAGCCCAGAGCAGACCGGTGGAGATATTGGGGGTAACAGAACAAAGCTGGGTTTGTCCTGTATCAACAAGCTGCATTCAACAGCCTGCTACACTCTGTTTGGGGTCGTAGCAGTGGGTGAGGAAAAGGCGTGGATAACAAAATAGATATTAAAAATATACCGGTTGAGGTGCACAAACCAGACCCGGATAAAAAAGCCAAATACAACCCTAGAGACCGCATCTATATTCGAGCGGTGAAGGGCTTGCATCAAACGTTAAGACGTAATATTGGTTTTGTGTTTATGGCAGCATTTATGTTGCTGCCCTGGTTGCAGTTTAATGGTCAGCAGGCCATTTTGCTCGATATTGTTGAGCAGAAATTTTACATCTTTGGTATGACGTTATGGCCGCAGGATTTCACTATTCTGGCCTGGATTTTTGTGATCGGTGCTTTTGCATTGTTTTTTGTCACCACCTTTTATGGTCGGGTCTGGTGTGGTTATTTATGCCCACAAACGGTCTGGACCTTTATCTTTATGTGGTTTGAAGAGAAATTTCAGGGCACCCGCAATCAGCGCATGAAGTTGGATCAGGAGCCCTGGACCTTCAGTAAAGTCATGAAAAAAGGTTTGACCCATTTTAGTTGGCTGGCCTTTTCAGTACTTACAGCTCTGATATTTGTTGGCTACTTTACCCCTATTGACCAGCTATTTATCCAGTTTTTCACTCTGGAAGCCAGTTTCTGGGCTGCGGTATCGGTCTGGTTTTTTGCCTTTTGTACTTATGGTAATGCGGGCTGGATGCGCGAAATTATGTGTACTCACATTTGTCCTTATGCCCGTTTCCAATCCGCTATGTTTGATAAAGACACTTTTACAGTCACTTACGACGCCAAGCGGGGTGAAAACCGTGGTCCACGTGCCCGTAAAGACACTGATTATAAAGCCAAAGGTTTAGGTGACTGTATCGATTGTAATTTATGTGTGCATGTCTGCCCTACCGGCATCGACATTCGTAATGGCTTACAGTACGAATGCATTAACTGTGGGGCTTGTATCGACGCCTGTGACGACACAATGGATAAAATGGGCTACGCCAAAGGCTTAATCAGTTACACCACTGAACATAGCCTGGAAGGCAAAACCACCAAAGTCATCAGGGGCAAGTTGGTCGGATACTTTTTGGTGCTGGTGGCCGTTTGCGCTGCTTTTGCCTGGACCTTAGTGGTGCGTAAACCTGTGGTGATGGACATAGTGCGTGACAGAGGTTCTTTGTTCCGTGAAACCGACGAAGGGCTGATTGAAAACACCTACACCCTAAAGGTTATTAATAAATCGCAGTTGGAACAAACCTACCAGCTGTCGGTACAAGGATTGGATGACGCCCAGTGGTTAGGTGAAAAAGAATTGACGATCAAAGGTGGTGAAACAGCCAACCTGCCGATCAGCTTGTCTTTGGATCCTGTTGATGCGAAAAGGCCAGTACTGGAAATCGAGTTTGTGCTGCAAGACAGCGACGAGCCTGATGTCCGTCTGACTCAGGGCAGTAAGTTCTTTTCAGGGCGCTAACAGAATAAAAGCGTTAGACTAGGGAGCTTCGGCTCCCTATTTTTTTGGGATGGGCAGTACTGACCAAACGGAATTCCATGAGCACTTTTGATTTTTCTACCTTAAGTCCGGATCTAATGCTGGATGCCTTGTTTCATTATGGTTTTGATGTCAGTTCAGGCTTATTGCAGCTGAATAGCTTTGAAAACAGAGTTTGTCAGTTTCGCGATCAGGATCGTAACAGCTGGGTGGTGAAGTTTTACCGACCTGAACGCTGGAGCTTAGAGCAATTAAACGAAGAGCATCAGTTTGTGAGCGAGCTGGCTGGAATAGAAGTACCAGTGGCAGAAGCTATTGAGCGCGATGGGCAGCGCGTATTGCCTTTTGGTGGCTTCTATTTATCCGTGTTTCCCAGCCGTGGGGGTCGTACTTTAGAACCAGACAATGAAAATCAAATGCTGCAACTGGGCCGTTTTTTAGGCATGGTGCATCAGGTTGGCGCGGCCAGATCTTTTTTACACAGACCTACGATTAACCACCAGACTTTTTTGCTCGACAGCCAACAAAGCTTGCTGCAGTCCGGGCTTATTCCGCCGTCGTTACAAAAAGATTATCAGGCCATGATGCAACAATTATGCGACAAGGTCGGTCCTTTGTATAAGCCGGAAAAGATCCGCAGGGTGCACGGCGACTGCCACATAGGTAATTTATTGTGGCATGACGACAGACCTTTGCTGCTGGATTTTGACGACAGCCGTAACGGTCCGGCGATACAGGATTTATGGTTGTTACTCAACGGCGATCGATCCGAACAAACTTATCAGTTGTCGTTATTGCTGGAAGAGTATGAACAATACTGTGATTTTGACCATAAAGAACTCAGGCTGATTGAACCTCTGCGGGCAATGCGGATTTTATCCTATATGGCCTGGGTAGCGAAAAGATGGAGCGATCCGGCTTTTCCGCAGAACTTTCCATGGTTCAGCACAGACCAATATTGGCAGCAACAACTGCGGGCCTTGGATGAACAGCTGAAATTCTGTGACCAGAGTCCACTTTCTTTGATGCCGCAATGGTAAGATTTTGTTAGAGTAGTGCCAGTTTTATTCCAAGGAACATTCGAATAATGAAAAAGTTAACAGCGTTGTTAGTAGGGGCTTTGTTATTACCTGTGGCCGTTTTTGCCGCTCAGTTTGAAGAAGGTAAACATTACGAAGTGATTGCAGAACAAGCCACAGCTAAGCCTGAAGTGAAGGAGTTTTTCTCTTTTTATTGTCCGGCTTGTTTTGGTTATGAGCCTAAAGTTCAGGCCTTGGCTAAGCAGTTACCTGAAGGCGTTGAGTTAAAAAAAATGCATGTGGATTTTTTACAACACGCAGCGCCTGAGATTCAGGTGACTTTAGCTAAAGCTTATCTGGTGGCAAAAAACCTGGGCAAAGGCGATCAGGTAGCCAGCGCATTTTTTAATCATATTCATGTTGACCGCAAAGCTTTTGCCAATGATGACGATATTAAAGCTGTGGTCGTGGCAACTGGCATTGATGCTGATACTTACGACAAAGCCATTAAAAGCTTTACGGTAGCTGGCGGTGCCAAACAAATGAAAAAAGAACAGGACGCTTTGTCTGCCCGCCGGGTCTTAACTGGTGTGCCTACTTTTATTGTTAATGGCAAATATAAAATTCTTAACCAGGGCCTGAGTCGCGAAAATCAGGACGAAGAGTTTAAGCAACTGATCAACTTTTTGCTGACCCAATCTTAATTAAAAGGCGCTCCTTATGTTAAAAAAATTACTGGCTGCTTTGGTCTTTGCTCCTGTAATGGCTTTTGCTTCTGCATCCTCTCCCGTCACTTTCCAGCAAGGTGTGCATTATGATGTGGTGGCAGAAAAGGCGACAGCTACAGCTGAAGTACTGGAGTTTTTTTCATTTTATTGCCCTCATTGCAAAGCCTTTGAGCCTTTTGCACAAAACCTGAATAAAAATCTGCCCAAAGGCGTCAGCCTGACTAAATATCATGTTGATTTCTTACAGGTCGCTCCTCCTGCCTTACAACAGTCTCTAGCTAAGGCTTATGTGGTGGCTAAAAATGCAGGTCAGGGCGACCGTATCGCTGATGTTATTTTTGATTATTTGCATAATCAGCGAGCCAGTTTCAGTAACGAACATGACATCCGTAACCTGATGGTGGTGAATGGTATTCCTGCAATGTTGTTTGATGCTGGTATGGTAAATCCTGCCGTAGTGGCTGAAGTCGACAAGATGAAGCAAAGTCAGGATCATTATTCTGAAGCTAAGGTGCTGCGTGGTGTACCAACACTGCTGGTCAATGGTAAATATCTGGTAAAGTTCGCTGGTTTAAGCCAGGAGAATTTTCAGCAGGAGCTCAATGAGCTGGTGGCATTTTTATTAGCGAAAAAAGACTAACAGCTACTTCTGTCGATACTGAGCAAAAACCGGCGTTGTGAACAAAAGCCGGTTTTTTTATTTTCACAGTTTTTTGAATTTGTTGCGAACTATTCTCAATTAAAATAATCTAGATGACATCAATTCTCAATTGGGGAAGTCGTATGGAACAATGGCAACAGTTCATAGCTCAGGGTAACAAGGCTTTTACAGAACAGCATTGGGCCGCCGCTGCCAGCTTTTATCGACAGGCTATTTCCGATGTCTGGCCTATCTGGTATCACTGTGCTTTTGTGCATTGCCCACCACAGCTAAGCCGTGAAGAGGCGTCATTACCTACGTTTTGCTTGTCTGTTTCCATTCAGAATCTGGCTGAAGCTTATGCACAGCAGCATCGCTGGCGTCGTTGCCAGACCACCTTAAAGCAAGGACTGTACTGGTTTGAGCATATGCTGAATCATCTGGATGCAGAGCATCCGGCTAGTGTTGCGGTGCTGC
>NZ_JAIWOI010000283.1 GCF_020217005.1 Rheinheimera sp.
AGGAGTCGGCCAGACTCAGGGCTGAGTATCAGGCCCTGTGCCAAAGGCGCAGGCTTTGGCAATTGTCGCACCAGTTGGTCGGTCAGCAGGTGCTGCATTAACCACTAGTGCAACAGCCACTTACCCTTTTCAAAGATCAAATTTTGTCTCTTATGCTCTGGCTGACCGTTTTGATTGTGTAGCCTGGTAAACTCAACCTGAGTGGGGTTGACCCAGCGCATGTTCATTGGGTTCCAGGGTTGTAGCCTGTTGTCATCACCACTGAGCACTATTTCAGCGCGCAGTTTAGTGTATCGGATTTTATAAATTACAATCAGGTTGGCATTTTCTTTATCTGTATGAGCTTCTGAATAAACCAGCAGGCGTTTTTTGTCTGGAGATAACAAGGGGAAGCCATTGATCTGTGTTTGAATACCGGTTTTCCTGTTGATCAGATAAACACTACGGCCTGGCGATTCAAAAACCCAAACGACTATCAATTCAACGTCTTTCAGATAAGCGACCACAAAGGGTTGAGTATCCTCGTCGGTTTTTTCTTTAAAAATCGGGAAAGACACTGCTCCGGCTTCAGTCTCCAGATGTAAAAAATTACTGTTTCTCTGTACCTTTAGTGGCGTGTTTTCTATCAGATGTTGTTCTAATAGGGCCGCACAGGACGGATCAAGCGGAACTTTAAATTCGCACGCGTCAAGCAAAAAACTGGACACCGCAAAAAGTGCGGACAAGGCCCATAGCCCTAGGGTTTGAAAATGGCTTATGCCGTACATCCGATCCTTACCTGTAATTAAACGCTTTGCTTCAGATTATTGCGCCAGGGACTGAGGAAATCTTTAATAACGTCATCACTATTTCACGAAAAAATGTTAAAAATACTCTACAAGGATAAAAAACCAGCGTTGGAGAACTATATGGCACAACAGCATAGAACAGTTTTGATCACAGGGGCAAATCGGGGCATAGGTTTTGCGATTGCCAGACATATGTTGCAACTGGGAACTTACCGGGTTTTAGTGGCTGCGCGCCAACAAAAAGATGCAGAAGAGGCTGTGGCAATCTTAGGTTGTGGTATTGCCGTGCGGCTTGATTTAACTGATCCATTGTTACTGGAGCAAAAAGCGCTGCAAATAGAGCGTCAATACGGTCCGGTAGATGTGCTGATTAATAATGCTGCCATACTGCATTCCAGCGATGTCGCTCAGACTAATGCCGAAGATTTGATGCATAGTTTGTCAGTAAATACAGTAGCGCCTTTTATGCTGTGTAAAGTGTTTGGCCAGTTAATGAAACAAAGGGGGTACGGCCGTATCGTAAATATTTCATCTGGCTGGGGGAGTTTCTCTGAAGGACTGGAAGGTCCTGCTTGTTACGCTATTAGCAAGGCTGCACTGAATGCAGTGACGGTCAACTGTGCCCGTGCATTGATGCCAGAAGTGAAAGTCAATGCGGCTTGCCCCGGCTGGGTACGCACCCGTATGGGAGGAGAAGCAGCGGATCTTAGTCCTGAACAAGGCGCGGAAACACCGGTCTGGCTCGCCAGTCTTGGGGATGACGGGCCGACAGGTGCATTTTTCCGCAATAAAACTCAGATTGAATGGTAACAGCGGCTTTAGAAATCCTGCACTGTAGGGCGCAGTACTATTTCGTTAATGTCGACTTCGTGAGGTTGCTCAATAGCATAAGCCACGGCTCTGGCCACCGAGTCAGCCGGAATAGCCATCTGATAGAAGTTACCCACAAATTCTGCGCTTTGCTGATGGCTGCTGCCATGCTTCAGCTCAGAATCAACAGCACCAGGCAGTATAGTGGTAGTACGGATGCTACCTCCAACTTCATGACGTAAACCTTCGCTGATCGCCCGTACCGCAAACTTAGTACCGCTATACACAGTACCACCAGGGCTGAACACTTTAGTGCCGGCAACAGAGGAGATATTGATAAAATGCCCCTGTTGCTGTTGTTCAAATACAGGTAGTGCCGCTGCTATACCATAGAGTACCCCTTTGATGTTGATGTCTATCATTCGGTCCCACTCATCAGTTTTTAGCTCACTAAGTGGCGCTATCGACATCAGGCCTGCGTTGTTTATGATGACATCTAACTTGCCAAAACGATGAACTGCCAATTGTACCAAAGCCCGCACATCACCGGCTTGAGTGACGTCAGTTACCAGATAAGCGGCTTGCCCGCCACGGGCTTCGATACTAGCGACAATCTGCTGCAGTTTATCCTCGCGGCGCGCCCCTAATACGACCTTGGCGCCCAGACTGGCCAAATGATAAGCCGTTGCTTCTCCTAAGCCACTGCTGGCACCTGTGATTACTACAGTTTTTCCTGAAATATTCTTACTCATGCTGTGTTCCTCAGTTGGTTTGTACAAAGTTGCTCTTGGCCACAGCAGTATGTAGGGATAGACAAATCCAAAAAATGGAAATATTTTGATATTACAATTCCTGAATTTGGAATAATTTATGTTGAACAAAGTTGAATTGCTGCGAATTTTTTGTGCTGCCGCCCAATCCGATAGTTTTAAGGCGGCCGCAGTGCGTTTGCATATTTCTCCTCAGGCGGTAACCAGAGCAGTGCAACAATTGGAGCAGCATACAGGGGAAGTATTGTTCCATCGCAGCACCCGCCATATCAGACTGACGCGCTTTGCCGAAGAGTTCTTAGTGCAGGCAAAGTCCAGCCTGGAGCAACTGGATATCTTGTTTCAAAAACGGCAGGCCCAGAGCAAAGATGAGATTGCTGGTGTGGTTAGGGTTGCAGTGCCAAAGGTTTTGCGGTCGGCGTTAATGCCTGTTTTTACCGCTTTAGCCTCGCAGCACAAGGCATTGCAGCTGGATTTGCGCTTTTCGGACCAAATTGCGGACGTCGTTGACGAACAAATTGATTTAGGCGTCAGGATAGGTTTAGTGAAAGACAATAGTTTTATTGTCCGTCAGGTGGCTCAGGTTGGGTTTTATCTGGTGGCCAGTCCGGCGTTATTAGCGCGCTACCAAATCCCTGACAATCTGGAACAATTAGCCTTGTTGCCAGTCACTGTACTGATGGACAAAGGTACAGGCAGACCATGGCATTGGTTCTTTAAGGATGCAGTGTTATGGTCGCCGAAGCGTTGCAGTTTTAGTCTGGATGACGCCGAAGCTGAAGTGGAAGCTACATTGGCCGGGCTGGGAGTATCGCAGCTGGCGTCCTACAGCGCTATACCTCATATTCGCACTGGCGCTTTAGTACGTCTATTACCTGAACTTGAGCCAAAAGCCTGGCCTTTATCCGTTTACCGACCACAGCGTGGGCCTGTGTCTGATCGGGTCAGACTGGTGATGGACTGTCTGGTGAAAGCCCTGAGTGACAGGGAGATATTTCCCGAATCTCCCTGAACTTCTCACCTTTAGCCTCTGTGTCAGTCCGGAACATGAATACGCGCTTTTACGTATTTTAATTGCGCCACTATGGTAAAAGTCATGATCACCAGCAAGGACCAGGAACTCCATTTGCCGACGTGGACCACAGACCAGGCGCCCAGCTGGTTTGGGTAGCTCCACAACCCCATAAATGTACTGATGTTCTCTGCCAGCCAAATAAAAAAGCCCACTAAAATAAAACCAAGTAACAACGGCATCTGCCGTTCTTTTTCCAGCGGATGGTAGTACACCATAGTTCTGGCATATAAACCCAGGGTGATAGCGGCCAGATACCAGCGATAATCACCTATGTAATGATGGCTAAAAAAATTAAGATAAATCAGAGATGCAATCAGAGCGGCCATCCAATAAGGGGGATGGTGTCGTACTCTAAGTTCCATTAATCGCCAAATTTGAATGATGTAACTGCCAACAGCGGCGTACATAAAGCCAGCAAAAAGTGGCACTCCAAACACCTTACTAAAGGCTGGATCCGGATAGCTCCAGGATTGAATACTGCCCGAGGTCTTAAACACCTCCAGTGCAAAGCCTACCAAATGAAACAGGCTGATGGCCTTGGCCTCGTCCAGGGTTTCCAGTTTGGCCCAGACCATCCAAAGCTGGATCAACAATGCCAGAATCAAAAGTAAATCGTAACGACTGATGCCAGCTACACCCTGGCGTGGAACCAGTAAAACTGACAAGAAAAACAGACCAACAAATAAGCAGGCTCTGGCCTGTTTGATGCCAAAGAACAAAAACTCCCAACAAAAACTTTGTGATGCTGAACTGTTTTTTGGCGTTGTAACAGACATAAGCCATTGATCAAATTTGTTAATTTGCACCGACATCCGATGACTATCCTTGTGATTTCAAATCCCTCTGTAAGCTCAAACTATAAGCTGAGGCTGCTAAAAGCAAGTCCTGAGTCACCCCCTAATGCGGCAATCTGGTGGGTCAGTTCTGCCGGCTGAGTTGAGCCGAACAAGGCAGAAACCCAACCAGTTGCGGTTGATGACTGATCGCCGTTCCCATATTGCCGTACACTAAAATAACCACGGGTAATAGGAGTCAGCTTCCTCTGATGAGTCTGTTTCAGCGCATATTGGTGTTTTGTTTGGTTTTATTGGCTCTGGCTCTGCAGTCTGTTCAGGCTCAAACCAGCGGCTGGGTCAAGGCTAGCCATTTAAAAGCGCAGCTGGTCAGCGACCATCAGGATGTGCGGCCAGGCCAGAAGCTGAAGCTGGCACTGCATTTTATTCCGGATGAACACTGGCACACCTATTGGCAAAATCCAGGCGACTCAGGTTTAGCCACCAGTATTGCATGGACTTTACCTGCTGGTGTTACTGCTGGTGCTATTCAATGGCCAGCACCTGCGGCTATATCTGTACCACCACTGGTGAATTATGGCTTTGAAGGTCCCACCATCTTAGTCTCAGACTTAACTATTCCTTCTGACTTCAGCGGCTCACAGTTGCAGATCAAGGCGAAAGTTGATTGGCTGGTTTGCAAAGAAATTTGTATTCCTGCTGAGGCCAGTTTTGCTCTGAATTTAGCTGTGACTCAAACCTCTGTTGTCGCTACGGACTATCTACAACTTTTTGAACAAGCCAGCCAAAGACAACCTAAACCTCTGCAATTGCAAGGCCGTTATGGCGTGCAAAACCAGAAGTTTTCCGCTGTCGTGCAAATGCCGGAAGACCTTAAGGTTTCAGCTTTTTTTGTTGCCGCGACCGAGTTGGTTGATCACGCAGCTCCTCAACAGATTGACTGGCTGGATGGCGAGTTGTTGTTACGGCAGCAGCAAAACACTTACTTCAATCAGGCCCCGGCCAGCTTTGACTTGGTGCTGAATACTGCGGCTGGTCCTGTGTTGCTGCAGCTGCAGCATGAGAGCGCAACTCAAACATCAGAACCAATAGTCGCCAATTTTAGTTTACTGGATTGGATGGTTATGTTGGCTTTGGCCGTTGTGGGTGGTTTGATTTTGAATCTGATGCCTTGTGTCTTTCCTGTGTTGTCTTTAAAAGCTGTGAGTCTGGTCAATAGTCAAAACTCTGCACAGCACACCAAAGCAGAAGCATTATGGTACAGCGCCGGAGTGGTGCTGAGTTTTGTATTGTTAGCAACTGTACTGCTTGCGTTCCGGGCTGCAGGCCAGGCTGTTGGCTGGGGTTTTCAACTGCAAAACCCACTTGTTGTGGGAAGCTTGGCTTATTTGCTGTTTGTATTAGCTTTAAGTTTATCTGGTGTGGTGCAATTAGGTTTGGGCTGGATGGATTCGGGTCAGCAACTTACTCAGCACCAAGGGTATAAAGGCTCCTTTTATACCGGTGTGTTGGCCGTTGTGGTCGCGAGCCCCTGCACAGCACCTTTTATGGGCACAGCTTTAGGGTATGCCGCCACTCAACCTGCATTCGCCGCTTTGGCTATTTTTGCCGCTTTGGGTATAGGTATGGCTTTACCTTTCCTGCTTCTGGCCTGGTGGCCTGGCTTTTCCTCCTGGTTGCCTAAGCCCGGGCTTTGGATGGAGAAGCTAAAACAATGGCTGGCTTATCCTCTGTATTTAAGCGTGGTCTGGTTATTGTGGGTCTATGGTCGTCAGCAAGGATTAGATGCTTTAGCCTTAGCCCTAACAGGTCTGGTTTTGTTAGGTGCGGCTTGTTGGTTGTGGGGGCAGTTACAACTGCAGCAGGCAGGAAAAGTCAGCGGACTGTTCGCCCTGATCTTGTTGATCGGCTCAGTGGGTCTTTTGTGGTATCCCGAGCCTGGCGCTCAACAGCTTAAAAAAACTGATCATGCAGAAGTCTGGTCAGAGCAACGTTTAAAGCAACTGGTGCAGGACGGTCAGCCTGTGCTGGTGAATATGACAGCGGACTGGTGTATCACCTGTTTAGTCAACGAACGTGTGGCATTGGATACGGACAGCAGTAAAGCTGCTATGGCGTTGTATAACCTGAAGTACCTCAAAGGAGACTGGACCAACAAAGACCCGGCCATCAGCAATTATTTGCGCCAGTTTCAGCGAGATGGTGTGCCTTTGTATGTGTTGTATTGGCCGGGTCAGCCGCCTGAAGTCTTGCCGCAAATTTTAACGCCGGATTCATTACGCCAGGCGTTGGAGCAATTGAGCAGTAAACAACCTTTAATTACCCGTCAATAACCGCAGGAGTGAAACCATGAAACTCAAGCTTGCTTTAAGTTTATCTGCCTTATGTTTTGCCAGTAGTCTGTTTGCTACACCTCAAGTAGGCCAGGCTGCGCCAGCTTTTACTTTGATGGACAGCAAAGGTCAAAGCCACTCATTAGCCGATTTTGCCGGTAAAACTGTAGTATTGGAATGGAGCAATCACGAATGTCCTTTTGTGGTTAAACACTACAGTGGCAACATGCAAAGCTTACAGAAACAATTTGGCACTGAAGAGGTGGTTTGGTTAACCCTGATTTCCTCAGCCCCGGGGAAACAAGGCCACATCAGCGCAGCCAAAGCCGATGAACTAACCAGCAGCCGCAATGCAATGCCGGACGCTGTGCTCTTTGATGAAACAGGCGTGACAGGCAAAGCTTATGATGCCAAAACTACCCCTCATATGTATGTGATTGATAAAAAAGGTGTCTTACAATATATGGGGGGCATCGACAGTATTCCGTCAGCTAAAGTGGATGATATAGCCAAAGCCACACCTTATTTTTCTGACGCATTAACCGCTGTGTTAGCTGGTAATCCGGCCAGTCCTGCAGTGACTAAGCCATACGGTTGCAGCATCAAGTACTAAGCTGCCATCTCCCTGGAGCTGCAGCTTTGCCTGCTGCAGTCTCTTACCCCAGTTGCAGAAGTAACCAGGCGACTATGTACTGATTCGCTTATTGTCGCGCTGCAACTCTAAGGAGTTTGGCTATGTAGAGCGCATTTTAATCGGGGCAGTTTCTCTGCCTGGATAAAAATCCGGATTTACTCTTTTACCACCGCCTTAAACAAGGTATAAGTGCGCAATGAAAACTCCAAAACGCATTCAGCCGCTAATAGACGAAGGTCTGGTGGATGAAGTACTCAGGCCACTGATGAGTGGTAAAGAAGCCTCCGTCTATGTAGTGCGGTGTGGTGAGCATATTCGCTGCGCCAAAGTGTATAAAGACGCCAGCCAACGTAGCTTTAAAAAAGCTGTGCAGTATCAGGAAGGCCGCAAGGTGCGCAGCTCCAGGCGCGCAAGAGCTATGGAAAAAGGCTCGGCTTTTGGTCGTGAGCAGGCGGAAGAAAGCTGGCAAAATGCTGAAGTAGATGCTTTATACAAACTGGCTGATGCAGGTGTACGGGTGCCTGTTCCTTATGGCTGTTTTGACGGCATTTTGCTGATGGAGCTGATCTTAGACGAAGAGGGTGATGTCGCTCCTCGTTTAAATGATATTCAACTAACGGCAGAACAAGCACGGCGCGACCACAAAACTATGATGCAGGATATTCTGCGCATGTTGTCCGTAGGTTTAGTGCATGGCGACTTATCCGAATTTAACGTACTGCAGGATCCACAAGGCCCTGTGATTATCGATTTACCGCAAGCTGTAGATGCGGCTGCCAATAACAATGCGCAGTGGATGCTGGAGCGGGATGTCAACAACATCACCCAGTATTACGCTCAGTTTGCGCCTGAACTGGCCACCACAAAATACGCCAAAGAGATCTGGGCCTTGTTCGAAGCTGGTAATCTCAATCCAAATACAGTACTGACAGGCGAATTTGCTGAGTCAGAACAGGCTGCTGACGTCAGTGCTGTGCTGGATGAAATTAACGCCGCTTTTGCCGAAATGCAGGAACGTAAAGAACGGCAACAGGCCGCCAATGAACCGGATTAGAAAAAGATTATACCCAAGACAAGTGGAGTTGCAGCGCGGCGACAAGTGAATGAGATTCCAACATACATAGTTGCCTATGCGATTGGGGCGAAAGAGCGCAGTCAACACACTGCGGCTTCAAGTATGAAGGGGATAGATATGTTGGTGAAACAAAGTGATAGCCTGGTGCTGCTGATTGATATGCAGGAAAAACTGGCGCCAGTGATCGACCAGGGCAAAGAAGTGGAACAAGCTGCGGCTTGGGTATTACAAATTGCTGTGCAGCTGGGTGTGCCTGTGCTTGCCACAGAACAGTATCCACAAGGTTTAGGTGTTACTTTGCCTGCTTTGGCCGAGTTAGTGCCTGAAAACCATGTCATGGAAAAAATTCATTTCAGCGCTTTGCGTGAACCTCTGATCGCTGAGCGTATAAAGTTAAGCGGCAAAACCCAACTGGTGATTATGGGCACTGAAACTCATGTTTGTGTGCTGCAAACTGCTATGGATGCCTTAGCTGCCGGTTATCAGGTGTTTATTGTCGAAGAAGCTGTAGGCTCCCGTACTGAACAAAACCGTCAACTGGCTTTATTGCGTTTACAGCAGGCTGGTGCACAAATTATCAGTAAAGAAATGCTGGCTTTTGAATGGCTGGATAAAGCGGGTACAGAGAACTTCCGTACTATCAGTAAAGGCTGGATCCGCTAAAGTGATCATGCGGTGAACTTGTGATGTTAAAGCTGCTGACTGTTTCCTTCTGGCGTGTACTTGCCTGTCTTAGTTTGCTGCTGGGTTTCATAGGTGTGGTAGTGCCTGGTTTACCTACAGTGCCTTTTTTACTGCTGTCGGCCTGGTCTGCAGGCAAAGGCTGGCCACGTTTAGAACTTTGGTTATTAGCCCACCCCAGCTTTGGTCCGCCGTTACATCGCTGGCGAGACCATGGCGCCGTGCCCCGTAAAGCCAAATACCTGGCTAGTGTGATGATGTCTTTGTCGGTTGTTATGTTGCTGCTATCCACAGCACCCTTCTGGCTTAAAGTGGTATTACCGTTTTTTCTTGCTGTTGTCGCTATCTGGTTATGGCGCAGGCCGGAAGCCTGAGCAGGTTTACTCCCTCCTTCCTGAGATCCAAAACCCGCCGTACTGCACCAAAGTGTTATGTTGAATTTTTATACATTCTTCTATGGTTAATCCGATTATCAACCGAGGAAGACCTATGAAAACAATAACAAAGTACATCCGTGGTTTAGTTCTGAATTCTTTGTCCTGTCTGCTACTGTTTAGCCCAATGTTGCACGCTGCTTGTCTGGATGCAGTAGTTCTGGTGCATGGCAATACAGCGGCGCCATCCAGTTGGAACAATACCTATAATTTATTGCTGACCAAAGGTTACACGCCTGCTGATATTTATCGACCCAGTTGGGGAAGCAGTAGTTGTGCAGCTTGTAATGATCACAATGGCGCTGAAGAAACACCAGTGCGAGTCGCTATTCAAAATGCGCTGGCCACTTCCTGCACCGGCAAAATTGATGTGATAGGGCACTCAATGGGCGCCACTTTGGCAGCGCAACAAATTACTAAACTTGGAGTGCATAATCAGGTGGATGCTTTTGTTGGCGTTGCCGGAGCTTTTCGTGGGTTATTAAGTTGTGGGGTTTATCCGTGGCATGTGATCACCAGCACTTGTGGTGTTTATGGCTTGTCGGTTGGCAGTCCTTTTCTGGATGATTTATATGGTGTACGTTTTGGTAACAGAGTGTATTCGAT
>NZ_JAIWOI010000062.1 GCF_020217005.1 Rheinheimera sp.
TGGCGGAGCGGACGGGACTCGAACCCGCGACCCCCGGCGTGACAGGCCGGTATTCTAACCGACTGAACTACCGCTCCGCGCTGGAGTGAGCTTTTGCTCTAGAGGCTTGTTTGCTGAATTGGCGGAGCGGACGGGACTCGAACCCGCGACCCCCGGCGTGACAGGCCGGTATTCTAACCGACTGAACTACCGCTCCGGAATCAGGCAAACGCTAAATGCTTAGTGGCGGAGCGGACGGGACTCGAACCCGCGACCCCCGGCGTGACAGGCCGGTATTCTAACCGACTGAACTACCGCTCCGAAGAAGCATTTATTAAATTGGCGGAGCGGACGGGACTCGAACCCGCGACCCCCGGCGTGACAGGCCGGTATTCTAACCGACTGAACTACCGCTCCGCGCCAATACACTTCAGCATTTTCAATTGGGTATGCTGTCGTGCGGCGGGAATAATACGGATTAGGCAGAGGGCCGTCAACGACTTTTTTGCCGCTTTTGTTTATTCCTTAATCATCCGGTAAAGAAAGTTCCAGAATGTCGTTCGACTTGCTGTTTTTTTGCCCTGCTCCGCTCATTTTAGCCTCAGAAGCACCAGGCATCGCTATTGTATCCATGGGCATGCTTTGCTGCTTTTTCGAAAACAGTGTTTTAAGAGAGCGATCTGTTACCACCATCCAAATAGCAAAACCACCCCCACCCAGAATAATGACGTTACTCAAAATGACCAAGAGCCAAGGAAAAGGTTTATCTTCTTCCACGACGGCTGCCGGCGGAGGTGTTGTTGTATCAACTTTGGCTGCCTCGGTTTTCACTGCAGGATCTGCTGTCGCGGTTACTTCAGGAGTAGCTGGCTCTGGTTCTATCACTTCGGCAACAAAAGAAGCTACTGGTAAGGTAATGACTACGTTACGACCTGTTACAGTCTGAGCAAAGAGAGTACTCTCAACCTTATAAGTGCCACTGGCGTAATTCACAATTTTCAGTTTCTTATCTGCCTCAGCACTTTCTCCCAAAGTAAAACTTTGAATTTCATTGTTAGGAAACCGAATCTTCCCCTGCAATGCCACAGATTGAGGGTTAATCATAGGATCTGTCACCTTAAAGGTCAGCCAATGCAGCTCTTCTGCTTTTGTTGCCTGGGCAATTTCATAGCTTATTGGACTTTTATTCAGAATCACGGGCTCTTGTATAACTTCGCGGGTGTATAGCGGCGTTTTGACAACAAATTTAGGTTGCCATTGGCCCGGCTTCATTTCCAATCTGAACTCACCGGTAAAAATTCCATCTCTGGGTTTTTCATCAAAATTCCGGCCATCATCAGCCAGCGTTGTCAGTTCAATGACACCGGCACCAAAATTTTCATATTCGGCATTATTACTACTGATAAATAACACATCAAGGCGCAGTAAATCGCGGAAATCTTTAGCAACTATAGCTTTGCCACCATTAGTCAAAGTTGCTGTCACTTTGATAATTTCCCCAACCATCAAATGATCAGGCAAAGGGTCTACTTTCAACTCAATATCAGTCAGTACCATAATTTTACTCTCAGGCAAGATCTGGCCTAAAGCCTGCCAGGGGCCTGGAGTTGGGTTTTTAATCTTAATCAGATCGTAAGTCTTGTCATCAAACCACTCAACGTCCTGATCTGAGGCACTGACAACGTTAATTTTACTGCCGTCAGGCTTGACCAGAATGACTGACGGCGAACCGCGCTTACGGAAAAACACCATGGTGATTTCCTGCACTTCGTAGTCGATGCGGAATCTATTATCAAACAATGGGATTTGATTTTTGGCAGGTAAATCCGGCAACAGACTTAAGCCTGTTGGATCCTCAGTAACAGCTTGAGCTTCAGTTGTTGTGGCAGTACCCTGCGCTAAAAGTTGCAGGCTAAAACAGAACAGCAGTAAATGAATTAATTTCGCCACAAACAACTCCCTCCTTTTTTTTGCACCAGATCTAATCGTTGTTCGTGCAACTGTAATTCAGTATCAGAGGCAAAAACTACAGGTAAACGACTGGTACGTTTAAGTTGCCCTACGACCACATTCTGCTGAGCTGCCGCTTGCTCATCGTTCGCTAAATTTAGGCTGACCTGTCCCCCTGTCATCGCCAGATAAACGTCTGCCAGTATTTCCGCATCCAATAAAGCGCCGTGCAAGGTACGGTGACTATTATTAATGTCGTAACGACGGCACAACGCATCCAAATTATTTTTCTGTCCTGGGTGCGCTTCACGCGCCATCTTTAAGGTGTCCAGCACACCGCAAATATCAGTGACAGGAGCGAGCGCCGGACGCAGCAAATTAAATTCGTGGTTAATAAAACCCACGTCAAATGCTGCGTTATGGATCACCAGCTCCGCACCAGCTATATATTGACAAAATTGTTGAGCTATATCGGCAAAACGCGGTTTACCAATTAAAAACTCATTGGTAATGCCATGAACCGCTATTGCTTCCTGGTCAATCAACCTGTCTGGTTGCAAGTAAATATGAAAATTATTACCCGTCAGCCGGCGATTAATAAGCTCTACACAGCCAATTTCAATAATGCGATGGCCTTCCTGAGGATTTAGACCCGTGGTTTCTGTATCCAGTACTATCTGTCTTTTCAGCATTCTGATTCGTGTTCTTAGCGCTTTTACGTTAGATTATACGCCGATTTCAGTTGTGGGAAGCGTCGATGCGTAAAACAGTAGCTATATATACAGACGGATCTTGTCTTGGAAACCCGGGACCAGGAGGCTACGGTGTAGTATTACGCTACCAACAACACCAAAAAGAAATGTCTGCTGGCTATCAAAAAACCACTAATAACCGGATGGAGTTGTTGGCGGCCATCGTTGGCCTGGAAAGCCTGAAGCAACCTTGTGAAGTAGATTTAACCACCGACAGTCAATATGTCAGACTAGGTATTACCCAATGGCTGGCCAATTGGAAAAAAAACAACTGGAAAACCAGTCAGAAGGAGCCAGTGAAAAATCAGGATTTGTGGCGACGCTTAGACGCCGCTTGTCAGGGACACCAAGTGAACTGGCATTGGGTCAAAGGCCACGCCGGGCATCCTGAAAATGAACGCTGCGACGAGTTAGCTCGGATTGCAGCAACGCATCAGGCCATAGAAATAGATGAAGGTTTTCAGCCGTCAAACTGAAGTCGCGCTGATCTAGTCAGCGCACCAAAGGCCAGAGCAATGATACCGAGGTGCCTATTAACAAGACTGAAAATAGTTTACGCACCCACAATTGTGGTATGTAGGCGGACAACACAATTCCAAGCAAGCTGCCACAAGCGCCAATGAATCCCAACCAAAAGATCAACGCCAAAGGTAATTCTTGATCTTGCAGCGACATCAACCAGTAATGACTGATGAAGCCCGTACTGCTTTGCAAAAAAATCAGCGCCAAACTGCAGGCGATAGCTGCCGACATAGAAATAGCGGTCACAGCCAACAACAAAGGCACTATTAAAAAACCACCGCCGACTCCAACTAAACCAGTTAACAGGCCAAGACTCATGGCCAACACCGCTAATAACAAAGAGGAGTTAATTTTCCACTGCCAAATCGTCTTGCGCCACATATTGGCGGCACTGCCTAACATCAATACCGCCAGGATCAGCAATTGTACTGAAGCATGTAGCCATTGAGCTAAGGCAACCCCCAGCAAAGTGCCAACAAAAGCCGGTACTGCAAAACGTTTAAACAAACC
Organism: Rheinheimera sp.; assembly: GCF_020217005.1. GTDB lineage: Bacteria > Pseudomonadota > Gammaproteobacteria > Enterobacterales > Alteromonadaceae > Pararheinheimera. The sequence goes on from NZ_JAIWOI010000062.1 coordinate 3,714, forward strand.
GAAGTCGAGATGACGGCGCCACAGATACGGCAACAAGGCGATAAAGCTGATTTGAGCAACCACCCCTAACGAAGAGACTATGGCTACTTTCTCTGGCAATTGAACTAAGTGGACTAATACAGGCACCGTCAGGATAGAGCCGCCGGAGCCTAATAACCCCACGCTTACGCCGATAATTAAGGCCGAAATTAGTACCAGCGCAGACATAAAAAACCAAACAGTAAATAACCAAAAGAAATATTAACCTTCATAAAAAGAATAAGCAAGCCAAGGCTCAGTTGCATAAAAAAAGCCAGCATCGGCTGGCTTCTTAAAGGCAGGAGTTGACCTTTACTTAGCGTTAAGTAAAGCCTCGACTTCTGCAACGAAAGTCGCATCATCAGGTGAAACCTTGCTGCCAAAATGTTTCACCTGTTGTTCGTCCTTGCTAACCAGATACTTATTGAAGTTCCACGATGGTTTTTCACCTGTTTTGGCGATAAGAGCTTTGAAGACCGGATTTACATCATCACCACGCACTGCGCTGGTCGCAAACATAGGAAAGGTGACACCATAGTTGATATAGCAAACTTCGGCTGTTTTCTCTGCATCATCATGTTCTTGCATAAAATCATCTGACGGGAAGCCTAATACCACTAAGCCTTTGTCTTTATAAGTTTCATACAAAGCCTGCAAAGACTTAAATTGTGGTGTAAAACCACATTTACTCGCAGTATTAACTATCAGTAAAGTCTTGCCTTTATAAGCTTCACACAGATCTATAGTTTCTTTTTTGCGTAATTGCGGTAACGAATGCCCCAATATTTCGCCACAACTATCAGCAAATGCCGGGGCGGTAAGCACCATCAATAGCGACGCGGTAAAAAGTGACTTCATATTCATTCTCCAGTTATACCAAGGTTCAGGCGCGTGCCCGGCAACGCCGTTGCGACCTTTAGCAGATCGATATAGGGCCATGACGCTGCCCTGTACCAGAACAGCTTTTTAAGTTATCAACTATGTGTTAACACTGATAAAAATAACCATAGCAAGTCTTACGAATAGTACAGTGCAGCAGACCAGTTGTCAGCGAGAAATAATTTGTTACATCTCACTAACGGAAAGTGCTCTTTACACCAACCGAAATTAACCACACAAACATTAAATAATTGATTTAATTATAAAAACATAGAAATAACAAAGTGAATACTGTTTACACTAATTCACAAGGCGCAACATTTATGCTATTTATCGCAAATACCTTGAACTAAAGTTTGAGGTGTATATTGTCAAAAGACCTATCTATTGAAAAGAAAATGAAAAATCTTCTCACAAGATGGTTACAAAAACATTATTAGAAAAGGGAATCCATGGATGCATACTAACAATAAAATTACACAATCGGTCCGCTTAGCTCTGCTGTTCGGAGCTGCAAGTGTCGCCTCAATGTCCACTTCGGCTTTTGCCCAAGAAGAGTCAAATGACGCAGAAGCAAAATCAGTGGAAAGAATCAACGTGACGGGTTCACGTATTTTGCGTGAAGGCGCAATAGCTCCGTCACCTGTTACAGTCATCTCCGGCGCCGATTTAGTTGAAACAGGCGCAATGAACATCGGTGAAGTACTGACTAAACTACCAGCTCTTGCTACCACATACACGCTGGCAAACTCCGGCCGTTTTATAGGTACTGCTGGTATCAGTACCCTCGACTTACGTGGCATGGGTACTGATCGTACTTTAGTGCTGGTTGACGGCAAACGTCACGTATCAAGTGCGCCAGGCACTAGTTCGGTTGACACCAACACTATCCCAAGCGCTTGGATCGAATCAGTGGAAATTATCACTGGTGGTGCCTCCGCGGTCTATGGTGCCGACGCTGTTACAGGCGTAGTGAACTTTAAACTGAAAAAAGACGTAACAGGTTTAGACGTAAGCGCGACTCGTGGTTTTGCTGACAACAATCCGTACAATAACGAGAAATACAGTTTCTCTTACGGTGCAGACTTTGATGAAGGCCGCGGTAACGCAGCATTTGCGGTTGAATACAACGCGCAGGATTCATTAAATGCGTTGGACAACCCATGGACAGCCACTTCTTATGCCAGCATCCCTTATGCGATAGCAATGGGTAAGCCTCGTCCGGCAGATCAAGTTAACAGTGAAGCTTATCCAGACCGTATCAGGCTACCTAATGCAGGCTACTACATCATTAATGATGCTGGTGTGGCCTGGGATGCTTACACGGGTGACATCATGGGTACTTTTAACCCTGACAGTTCATTCCGTCAAATTTACACTGGCCCAATCGACGATGGTCAGTTCTGTGCCGGCCCTGAGTGTGAGTTTTTTAACTTAAACCAGTACAATGAAATTCAGCCGAAATTTTCCCGTATTAACTACAATGTAAAAGCTAACTATGACTTCAGTGACAAGTGGTCAGGTTACTTTGACGCCAAGTACGTAAAAAGCGAAGGTGAAAATATTGGTCAACCGTTCTTCCGCTTCTACGTTGATAACTACATTACCAGAGACAACCCTTTTGTTTCTCCAGAGTTAGCTGCAGCCATGGACGCCCGCGGTATTGATACTATAGGTATCAACCGTATGTACAATGACGGCGGCCGTCGCCTGGAAGAAAACACCCGCGAAACCACACGTTTTGTGCTGGGTTTAGAAGGTGATATCAGTGAAAACTGGAGAGGTGATTTCTCCTTCGTACACGGTAAGTCAGACATTGAACGTATAAACGGTGCTAATACCATTATTGCTAACTACTACAACGCAATCGACGCCATTCGTGATGCCAATGGCAATATAGTGTGTCGTAGTGCTGAAGCCCGCGCCGAAGGTTGTGTGGCAGCCAATATTATGGGTCGTGAAGCCATGAGCAAAGAAGCTCGTGACTACATTAATACCACATCAATTGGTACGTCCGAAATCAACCAGTCTGTTGTTACGGCTAACTTCTCTAACTCCAGCATTTATGAATTACCTGCTGGTTGGGTAGGTTTTGCCGGTGGTGTGGAATACCGCGAAGAGAAAAGCGTGACCGAAGAAGACGATTTTGCCGCCACTGGCGCGACTTTCTTTAACGCTTTAGGCGAAACAGATGGTAAGTATGACGTTACCGAAGCTTATGCCGAGTTATCGGTTCCTTTATTGTCTGATATGTTCTTAATTCAGGATTTGGTACTTGATTCTGCAGTTCGTGCCGCAGACTACTCAACTATAGGCAACGCAACCAGCTGGAAATTGGGTCTGGATTGGACAATGACAGATGAAGTGCGTGCGCGCTTTACCTTGTCTTCAGCTATCCGTGCTCCGAATATTGATGAGTTGTTCTCTGGTCAAAGTCAGTCTTTTGCAAACGTTGATGACGTGTGTAAAAAATCAGAGCTGGATTTGTTAGATCCTGAAGGCCGTGCTATCCGCGCTGCAAACTGTGCTGCTTTAGGTGTGCCTGCTGATTTTGATTCTAACTATGATGCAGCCACTCTGGAAACTCTGGCTGGTGGTAACCCGGATCTGAGACCAGAAGAATCACGTTCAGTGACAGCTGGTGTTGTATATCAGCCACAATGGGTTGAAGGTTTAACCTTTACCGTGGATTACTGGGAAATTGATATTGAAGATACCATTAGCAGTATCGATGAGCAGACCATTATTGACCGTTGTGTAGACTCACCTTCAGGTATCAACAACCAGTTCTGTGCTTTAATCACCCGTGATCCGGCAACCTCTGAAATCACACTGATTAAGAGCTTTGCGTTAAACATTTCCCGCAGCCTGAACTCTGGTGTGGACTTTGAAATTGGTTACGATTTTGACGCTTTAGGTGGTCGCTTCAATACCGCGTTAATCGGTACTAAGCTGATCGAAGCCAGAGCTTATCCATTCCAGGATGAACCAGAAAATAACACCAACTATGTGGGTGTGTTAGGTGATGAAAATCTGCAGTTAAATCTGTCGATTGACTACACCTATGAGGCTTGGACAGCCAAATGGAGCACCCGCTATATTGATGGTGTAGAGCTGTATGATCCAACACAATTAGCCGCGAACCCTAACCCTAACAGTGAGATGCGTTATGGCAGCTATGCAGTCACTGACGCTTCTTTACGTTATGCGTTTGAAAATGGCGTTGCACTGCGCTTAGGTATCGATAACCTGTTTAACCGTCGTTTACCAGGTAGTACAATTGGTACTGGTGCCGGTTCAGCCATTTATGACAATATCGGCCGTTTAGGCTACTTACAGGCAAGTTATAAGTTCTAACTAGTCTCAGACATCGGCAAATTCATCTCCCTGGGTTTGTCAATGTGAAGTCAAAAAAGGCAACAGTTTTGTTGCCTTTTTTATTAGTGGGTTAAAAATAAATTCCAGATATAAAAAAGGCGACTAACGTCGCCTTCTCAGTGAATATCTGACATTAAATTTATTGCACTAACGCCAAAGCTTCCAGAATTTCACGAGGCTCAACTTCAGGGCCATTTAAGGATTCATCCCAGTTGGTACCAATTAACACGCCGTCGTCGTACATCTCTTGTAACCAACCTTCGCAGAACACATCCAGCGGAATAGCTTCAGGTTTATAGTCAGACCATTCGTCAGAGCAGTGCAGCTGTGCCGCTTCCTGATTCGACCAGAATGGCATCACGTCTGTGTCTTCAAAATCAACAGACTCGACCACCAGCAAATCTTCGCCGTTGGCTAAAGTCCAAACCACACCATGAGTTTTGGCTTCAGCAATAAAATTTTGAAACACCGGATCATGTGAATATTCGCCCATGGCAACCACCTTTGAAGTAAGTATTAATTTAATTGCCGCTATTAGAGCAGAAAACCAGAGTAAAAACGAATTAAAATCCCCATTCCTGTCCGGCGCTGTTCCCCTGTTTTTTAAAAATAACGTACAATTGCCGCATTCTAACCAACAAGATGAGTGACTCTTATGGCTCAGTATATTTACAGCATGTACCGCATGTCGAAAGTAGTGCCGCCCAAGCGCACTATTTTAAAAGACATTTCGCTGTCGTTTTTCCCTGGTGCAAAAATTGGTGTTTTGGGTTTAAACGGCTCAGGTAAGTCCAGCCTTCTGCGCATTATGGCTGGCGTTGACAAAGAGTTTGACGGTGAAGCCCGGGCTTTATCTGGTATTAATATTGGCTACCTGCCGCAGGAACCAGAACTGGATCCGGAAAAGACAGTACGTCAGGTAGTTGAAGAAGCAGTCTCAGATGTGAAAAACGCCTTAACCCGTCTGGACCAGGTGTATGCCGCTTATGCCGAAGAAAATGCCGACTTTGACGCTTTAGCTCGTGAGCAAGGTGAGCTGGAGGCCATTATTCAGGCCAAAGATGGTCATAACCTGGACAATATCCTGGACCGTGCTGCCGATGCGCTGCGTCTGCCGCCATGGGATGCGCTGGTTAAACACTTATCTGGTGGTGAACGCCGCCGTGTGGCTATTTGCCGTTTATTGTTAGAAAAACCAGATATGTTGCTGCTGGACGAACCTACTAACCACTTAGACGCTGAATCTGTGGCCTGGTTAGAACGTTTCCTGCACGATTACACTGGCACTGTAGTGGCCATTACCCACGACCGTTATTTCCTCGATAACGTTGCGGGCTGGATTTTAGAGCTGGACCGCGGTGAAGGTATTCCGTGGGAAGGTAACTACTCTTCATGGTTAGAGCAAAAAGATGCCCGTCTTGAGCAGGAAGAACGCAGCGAAAACGCCCGTCAGCGCTCTATCAAGCAAGAACTCGAGTGGGTTCGTACCAATCCAAAAGGCCGCCATGCCAAGAGTAAAGCCCGTATGGCGCGTTTTGAAGAACTGCAAAGCCAGGACTTCCAGAAACGTAATGAAACCAACGAGCTGTTTATTCCGCCAGGACCACGTTTAGGCGACAAAGTGCTGGAAGTGAAAAACCTGCGTAAAACCTTTGGCGATCGCGTGCTGATTGACGACTTAAGCTTCAGCATTCCAAAAGGTGCCATCGTAGGCATTATCGGTCCAAACGGTGCGGGTAAATCCACCCTGTTTAAGATGATCACAGGTTCGGAACAAGCCGATGCCGGCACTATTGAAGTCGGTGAAACAGTTCAGATCGCCAGCGTCGAGCAGTTCCGCGACAGCATGAACCCAAAAAATACCGTTTGGCAGGAAATCTCCAACGGTCAGGATATTCTGCAAATTGGTAACTTCCAAATTCCAAGCCGCGCTTATGTTGGTCGTTTTAACTTTAAAGGCAACGATCAGCAGAAGTTTATCGGTGAATTGTCTGGTGGTGAGCGCAACCGTG
>NZ_JAIWOI010000063.1 GCF_020217005.1 Rheinheimera sp.
TGCATTTAGCTGCGCTGTTAAAAGCGGGCGGCAACATGCTGTTACTGGACGAACCGACCAACGATTTGGACGTTGAAACCTTAAGGGCGTTGGAAAACGCTATTCTGGACTTCCCGGGTTGCGCCATGGTGATCTCGCACGACCGTTGGTTCCTGGACCGTATTGCCACGCATATTCTGGATTACCGTGACGAAGGTAAGGTGAACTTCTTCGAAGGTAACTATTCAGATTATGAAACCTGGATGAAAGCGACTTACGGTAGTGATGCGATGCAACCACACCGTATCAAATACAAAAAGATCTAAGCAATAAAATGGGGTCAGATCACATTAGTTATGCGTAACTAATGTGATCTGACCCCATTTTAAGTTTTACACTGCGTCTTCGTTTTCTTCGCCTGTACGGATACGGATCACCCGTTCCACATCAAACACAAAAATTTTACCATCACCAATACGGCCTGTCTGGGCCGTTTTGATAATGACATCAATGCAGCGCTCTACCTGTTCATCCGGCAGTACCAATTCAATTTTTACCTTAGGTAAAAAGTCGACCATATACTCTGCACCACGGTACAGTTCGGTATGGCCTTTTTGGCGGCCAAAGCCTTTGACTTCAGTCACTGTCATGCCGGTGATATTAATTTCGGCCAGAGCTTCGCGTACATCGTCTAATTTAAAAGGCTTAATAATAGCTTCAACTTTTTTCATGACTTCCTCAGCGCTGTTTCCGCATCCACGATGTGATGGGGTATCTTCTGTCTTTACCAAAGTTGCGGCTGGTCACTTTTGGACCTACGGCCGACTGGCGTCTTTTGTATTCGTTGATATCAATCAGGTTTAACACCCGGCGAACTGTGGCTTCATCATAGCCCATAGCCACTATGGCAGGCAGCGACTTGTCCTGTTCGACATAAGCTTCAATCATGGCATCTAAATCATCGTAAGGTGGCAAATTGTCCTGATCGGTTTGATCCGGCGCCAGCTCAGCCGATGGTGGCCTGTCGATCACCCGTTGTGGGATCACAGGCGAAATACTGTTGCGATATTCTGCTAAACGATACACCAGCGTTTTTGGCACATCTTTAATCACGGCAAAACCACCACACATATCACCGTACAAAGTGCAGTATCCGACGGCGTTTTCGCTTTTATTGCCTGTGGTCAGCAGCATACGGCCGGTTTTATTCGACATCGCCATCAACAGCACACCGCGAATACGGGCTTGCAGGTTTTCTTCTGTGGTGTCTTTGCCCCGGCCTTTAAACAAGGGGGTTAACTGCTGCATAAAGCTATTGTACATAGGCTCAATAGAGACTGAATCAAACTCAACCCCCATCACTTGCGCCTGAGCTTTGGCATCTTCCACACTCATAGAGGAGGTATAAGCAAAAGGTAACATCAGAGCTTGTACTTTGTCCGCCCCTATAGCGTCTACTGCGATAGCAAGTGTTAAGGCCGAATCTATACCGCCTGATAAGCCTAAAACCGCGCCAGGGAAACCATTGTGCTGAATATAATGGCGGGTGGCCATCACTAAAGCGGCATAAACTTCCGCTTCGACAGAGAGGCGTGGTGCAAGCTCGACATGGCCATACTGCTGACCAGGGCCTGTTAAATTCACTGTAGCCAGTTCAGGTTCACAGGCTTTACCACGAAACACCAGCTGAGCTTGAGGGCTTACAACCAGCGACTGGCCATCAAACACCAGCTCGTCCTGCCCTATCACCTGATTGACATACACAAAACCTAAATGCAGATGTTTAGCCAGGGTTTGCAGCAACTCTTCGCGCTGCTGCGCTTTGCCTAGTTCATAAGGGGAAGCATTGAGTACTAAAGCCCAGTCTGCCCCCTGCTCTTTGGCTAATGCAGCCGGCGCGCCCTGCCAAACGTCTTCACAAATCAGCACAGTAAACCGCTGGCCCTTCAGCTCAAAACAACAAGCTTCAGTGCCTGCGGTGAAATACCGTTTTTCATCAAACACGCCATAATTGGGCAGCGCTTGTTTGTAGTAGCGGGCTATCACCTGGCCGTTTTGAATCACAGAAGCGGCGTTATACAAGGCTTCGCCATCGCGCCATGGGTGGCCCAGCACCAGTGTATTGGGCAATTTAGCCGCACAAATTTGCTGCAGGCTTTGTTCAACCAGCAACTGAAAGTCAGGCCGCAGCAATAAATCTTCCGGCGGATAACCTGTTAACGCCAGTTCGGGAAACAACAACAAGTCGCTTTGACTGCCTGTGGCAATCTCCAGCACTTTGGCAGTATTTTGCGCCACAGCAGCCACAACAAAAGGCTGCTGTACCAGGGTAATAGAGACAGCAGAGGACATCTGAACCTGCACTAAAAGATGAAAAAACTGCCGCTATGGTAGCGATTTTTGCCGCCGGACTCAATCAAGCTTACTTAGATACAGTGTCTTAAGCATATTTTAGAAATTTAACATAAATGCAACTAAACTGAAGTTTACCTAACTACAGCGCAGTTAGTATCCATGACTGAACATCAGCTCCCCAAAAACCTGGCAGCCTTTAGCTTAATTGAAGTGTTAGTAGTACTTGTTATTCTGGCTATTGTTGTAGCAACAGGCATACCTGACCTGAAAGAGCTTTGGCAACGTATGCAAGCTGAGCATTTTATGCGGCAACTCAGCCAGCATTTGGCGTATGCCCGAGTACAAGCCATAGCTCTGCAAGACCCTATACAAATTTGCCCACGCCACGGTCAGGTCTGTAGTCCAGACTGGAATTCAGCGCCAATACAGCTGCATCAGAAAGCAATAAAAAGCTGGCAAGATGTATTGCTACGTGAATTAAAACATCCGGTTAACAGCCACAAATTGTTTTATAACAGACCTTCATTGCAGTTTCGCAATGACGGTAGTTTGGATTTGTTGGAATCAGGAACTTTTGTCTACTGTAGTAAAGAGCCCTATCACTGGCATTTCAGATTAACGGTCAGTCAGGCGGGGCGCAGCCGCTTGTGGCAGGAGAATACCCCCTGCCCACACTAAAAAGTTAGTAAGTCCAGCAGACGGAAGCTGGTTCGCTGCTTTTTTGCCCGTAGTTGTTAAGCAAAAATACCTGACAGTTTTTGTCCTCCGCCTGAGCTTGCTGTGCCTGAGCTTTCAGCTGATAACCTTGTTCTGTCACAACTGCACTGATTTTATAACGACCTGACTCTGTTACAAACTCTTTAGCAGCAAAACCCAGTTCGACTAAATTAGCGCTATACCTTCGTTGATCCACCAGCAACATTTCCTGTAAACCTGCTACCTTCAACAAGGTTTGCATAGCCTCTACTCTGTAACTTTTTAACGCATGCTCCTGATACCCGGGTAATAAGACAGAGGCCAGAATACCTAAGATGGCAAGTACAACCAGCAATTCTATAAGTCCTACCCCCTCTCGTTGCTTCCTCATTCATAGGCTCCTTCTTCATTTTGATAAGTACCCATTAAATGCCAGCGCGGAAAGCTCTGTTGTTGCATTGCTTTACTGCAATGAATGCAATCGGGGCTTATTTCGAGTAGATTCTCAATCAAAACTTGTCGCTGGTTTGTTTCAACCAGAGCAAAACCTCCCTTAGCATTGGTTGTTACAGCAAAAGCACCAGCAGTTTTTTCTAAAGGCAGCACTGGTTGACGATAGACAGAAGAACCGTGATGTAAATGCAACGCTAACAACTCCGCAGTAACTTGAGCCAGATCACAATATTGATCGCTCGCAGAGCTGATCAAAGACAGGTAAAGAACTCCTGCAACAACAATTGGCATTTGAGTTAAACGCCCACCAAGCAAACTGTACCAGCCATGTTTTTGTTGCAACTTATACCAGTCGTGCTCAGTAAATACGGCATTTTCAGGTACTTCTGGCAAAGTTCTGTTGATCAAATCTGAGTTGAAGGAGCTTTGGCCACTCTGTAATTTCAGCACTACCAAAACGCTATCTTGCTGTTGTAACGCGACGAGTAACAGGAGCCACTGACTTCGTCTGGAATGAAAATCACTGCCCGAACCCCCAGCAGGAACAGCGGCATAAACAGATCGGATAAATTGTATATCGCTGAATTTTAATTCTTTTAAATCAGCGACAATCTCTAAACCATAAAACTGATTATTTTCAATTTGGGCTTGCCAAATTTGCCCCTCCCTGGTACCAAGCAACAGAGTGTCAAGATGTGAATCTCGGTTTTGATCATAAATAGCCAAAGCGCCGGACAAACTTGATATGTTCTGAGCCGCATCCAACCGTGCCTGCACCACTCCTGTCCACAAATCCACCTTGTACAACAAGGTTGTCTGCTCTGCTGCAGCTGTATTTGGCAATAGAACTGCTAACGGGCTTACCAAGGGGTGAGGGCTGTGATCCTGTAGCAGCAACGGCTGAGCCATTGCCCCGGTTAGATTTGCAAATGCCGCATCAGAAGGACTAACGGTCCATAAAAGTTCCGGATATTCAGGATCATTCAGCAGCAATGCGAAATAGGTTGGACTAAAGCTGCCACTGATTAGAACAAACTGGTCTTTTTGTCCCAACTGTCGCTCGGCTAAAAGTAAGGGTTGATGTAACTGTAGATTCAGATCCGTCAACACAACTTTCAATTCAGAGAATAGTGGGAGCATCTGCCAGGGTAGCCACCAGACTGTTTTTTTAGCCTTGTCATCACTAAACCATTTCAACACTCCCGCATAACTGATCACTTTGTAGTTTGGGGCAATATCAGCTGGCAAAGACTGGCTTTGTACCTCAAAACTAGAGCAGGAGAATGAATCCAAGAGTTCAGGTAACTGACTAAGCCACAACTCCGTCTCTTCTGGATTTAATTTCAAATGCTGCGCTAACAATAAATGCTGCTCAGTATTAAGTTCAGTCAGTTGCACTGTTCCAAGCCCTGGTATATGACTCCAGATACTGTCGGCACAAAGCTGATGACTGCACAACAACAGGCACAATGCCAGTCTATAGATTTCCATCCCAGCCTCCTTCAGGTAAAGATTGCCTGACCAAAAAGCTAGTGACACTATGTTGGTGATGGCCAAAGCGTTCCAGAGTATTGACTCTGTACCATTTACATTCCGGCACCATACCGCTCCAAGCCGCATACAGTGCCGGGCAAGGGGCCAATTCAAACAAGGTTGAATCCAAGCTTCCCGATTTAATCTGCTGAAGTTGTTGCAGATGTTTGATCTGGGTTTGTTGTTTTAACTGAAAAGACAAAGTGGCGCTATCCACCATTTTTTGGCTTAACTGGGTTTGAAACAGCACAGTAAATGCGATGCTGCTTAATACCAATACTAATATCAGCGTAGTAACCAGAATAAAACCTTTAGAACTTAACATCATAACGACCTCCGTTTATAAGCGTGTGTTGCTAAATGCCACAGTACTGCTGACTAACAGGCGTCGGAACGGATCAGAAGGAGCCTTAAACCAATGCTGGCCCATCTGGTAAAGCTGGTTATTTTGATAACTAAAATCTTCATCTAAACTGCGTAACAACAGATAAAATTTGATGTTGATAATTCTGTGTTTTTGCTGCTGCCAATGCACCAACTGCATTTGTTGGGTCCCCAGATAATAATCAACCTGACCGTCTAAATTGGCATCTAAACCAAATTCAAAATGCATTCTCTCGACTCCATCCATAATAGAGTCTGTTGTCATCACTGACTGACCTGCGGCATTGCGAATTAAGCGTTTGCGCATTAGCACAGGAACTATGCCATCCGCATGTTTTTGCTCACTGATATAAAAGACCTGGTGACTAAAAGGCCAGTAACGAGAGTCAGGGGTTAAATCGGCACTAGAACTGGTGACAAATTTGCTGCTCGCCGCAGAAATTTCAAAATATACCCTGTTGGTACGCATTTCAGTAGCTGGCTTACTAGTTCCGACCAGACGTTTAAACTGCAGCAATTCAGAATCCGCCTTAGGCTGACTTAAACACGACAGGTGATTGTGCTTACCCACTTGTTCTGCATACAAAAACAAGTAAGGCTTACCAGGACTCGGAAAACTACCGGTATCAGACTCCACACTACAATCCCCCAAAACTGGAGCCAACTGATGAGACGAAGCGGCTACATCAGCCAGACTGCGTCCGGCAAAAAACATCAGATTGGGTAACTCAGTCTGAAACAAGCTCATCAACATTTGACTTTGTTGTTGCAACTGCACCAGTTGCTGGGTTTGACGGTTCGACTGCTGGGTAGCAAACAAAGTCCCAATCAGAAAAGTCATCAGCACCAAACCTAAAGTCAGGCTAACCAGCAATTCCAGTAAGCTAAAGCCGCGCATATTAAGGAACCACCACTGAGAGTTGTAAGCGGTGAGGCGATACGTCGCACACTGATGCGGGACGTTGGATTTGTATTTTAGCCAGCGCCTTCCAGCTTAATTGAACCAGCCTCTGGTCAGCTTGTTGCTGGATACAGACTGCAGGTTGTTGTAGCAATTGCAGACTCTGCGATTGGCCTGACGCAGTTAAAGTACTGTACAAATGATAGTGACTCAGTTGTTCTGAGTTACAAAAGTACCCCCCAGTACATTCTGTTGGAGCCTGCGCTGTCCAAAGTGGGTGCACGCCTTCATACTGCCCCGCCTCGCTGTCATGACTGACCATACGGCCAGCTAATTCGGCCGCTAATGACAGAGCTACAGTTTGCTGTGTCGCCATGATGATTTGCTGGCGCGCTAGTAACGACACACTTAAAGCGCCCAAACCGGTAAGGCAAAGTAATAATAAGCTGATCAGAACTTCGGTTAAGGTAAAACCTGAGGCATTCGGCATATCCTGGCGCCCACATAAGTCCGTTTACTTTAAATTTACCTCCGTTCCTTAAAAGGTCAAACCCTACCAACACTTTTTCACTATGGTCACACCAGTGCCACCGTTAGCGCCTTTAATGCCCGCCTGGTTGTAGCTTAACGACGAGCAGTCATCGTTGGCTTGCGGTCCTTTGGCTGTGGCTGTCAGGGTAAAAGTACGGCTGTCCAGGTCGTCCAGCTCAAAGCTGTAACGTTCGGACAAGTCGTTACTGCACTGCAGCTCTGGCAGTTCTGTGGCTTCTCCATTGTCTGTGGCGTAGGTCATGTTGGTGGTGTACACCCTTTCCATAAACTGGGCATATTCTAATAAACAGGCGGCGGCACCAGCTCTGGCGCCCCCCAGCACATAGCCCTGATAAGCCGGTACAGCTATAGCCGTTAAAATGCCAACTATAGTGATAGCGATCAGCAGCTCAATCAGCGAAAATCCGTTGGCCTTAGTTGTCTGCATTAGTTGTCTACCTCACGCCATGACACCCGACCACGTCGGATCTGGGTATTTACGTCTAAATTCACTACATTGGTATTGGCTAAACCTACCGCCATTTTGTCTTCAAAAAACAAAGGTTCAGTGGGCATACTGTCAAAACGTACACCGGACATTTCTATGATGTCTTCCCCCTGGGTCACACCGTCGTCCTGATTAAAGTCTTCATCCGCTGAAATATCAAAAAAGTGGTAGTTCAGCCGGCCACCATGGTAGGGGTCTACTGCCATTACATAGCCATCGCCCTCCGGGTTACATACATTACTGTCGGGAATAATACTGTTGACCACTAAGGTAGTCCCTACTAAACGCGGTGAAGAAACAATTCGCTCACGCTCGTCGGGCAAATCGATAAACCAGCCCTGAAAACCAGCCATATCATTGGCGGCTGAAGGCGATACAATACGGCCTTCAGTGCCATTGCTGTGACTGACATTAGTTAAAACACGCTCTTTCAGTAAAGTGCGGCCTGCCATGGCCGTACCATCCATGATGCCGTACCAGCTTTGTGGGTCATCCAATTGCGGGTCTGGAGTTTCCAGATAACGGCCTGTGCCAAAAAACAGCCATAATTTTCCTGTTTTAGGTTCAGAGCCTAATGCGATACCCCCGGTAATGGATTGGGGATTACCTGCAGCATCTTCGGCCTGGTATAAAGGAGCGCCACCATAAGCGACTGCCCAGTTGCTGGGGTTATTGGAGGACAAATCAAATTTCCAGACTTTGCCTTGTAAGTCTCCGGCAAAAAACCAGTCGGTATTGCCGTTTTTGCTATAGTCCCAGCCTTCAATCTGGCCTAAGCCGTTGTCGCCCGACCCTGTAGTGATCTCCAGATCATCACTGCTCACCATCGAAGTACCGGTTTCGATATCCAGCACCAACAAACCCGGTTTGCCCGTGCTGTTATTGTAGCCATAGCCTATAACTACAGCCCATTTACCGTTGTTTAGCCTGGTAATAATAGGTTTTGAGGTGGTAACACCTAACTGCGGATAACTCTTATCCCACAATAAACTGCTTTGGCTAATTTGCCCCGGGTCGGTAATATCCAATGCAAAAATGCTGTTGCCACCGCGGCCTGTACTACCGACCAGCACAGTGCGCCAGCTGCCGTCAAAATACACATCGGCCGATACTGCAGTGCCATCCACATAATAATCTTTTTGGATCACGCCACTGACATTGGGTTCGCTTAAAGCTTTGAGGTTGGTCTCGGCTGTCAGCATTTGTCGGGGGACATAGGCAAATGCCTCTACTCCTGTTGTCGCATTAAATGCATGCAACATACCGTCATTGGCTCCGACATAAATAATAGGCTGGCGGCTTTTGTAAGCTGCCAGATGGGCCTTGTAACTGCTGGCTTCAGGCCAATTGTAGGAGTGATAATTAAAGTTAACCGGCGCGCCGACATACACAGGTGACGAGTTGGCGATATCGCCTAAAGCTGTGGATCTGTTGCGATAACTACCGCCATTTTGTTGCTCCAGAGCCGGGTTGCCACGGACATAATCCACTACATTACTGCTGCCTAAAGCGGCTTGTTGACTGCCTGCCCCACTGGTTAAATTGGCCCAGACAAATAGCTCGGCAGAGGTTTCTGTTTTACCGAAGTAGATCTCTCTGTCGTCCCAGTCAGGCAGCTGTTCGGCGGCACTCCAGACATAACTGGTCGTGTCTTCGATATTGTAATTCACCAAATCCCCGCTCCAGTCACCACTGTTAAAACGGCCCTGATAAACACTTTGTTCCGCCTGCAACGATGTTGTAGTTCCGGCTAAATTTGAGCCGGAAGCAACACGGGCTATGATGGCAGACAAAGTATTGGATAAGCCTGTGGCGAAAGTATCAGGGTCAGCGGCACTGAAAAAACCACCTCTGCTGTTCACTGCGGCATGTAATAAATCATCAATTTTAGCCGGTTGTGTCGCCAGAGGGTCGGGCCAGGAAATGGCGCTGCTTGCGCCTATCGCATTAAAAGCAGTGCCGGAACTAATAGTGCCTTCAACCCCAAGACCCACGCCAAAAGTGACCATATGTTGCCAGAATGCAGGGTTGATCGGGCTGGTTGGTACCAGGTTATCCAGGTCAGTGCGTAAGTCGCGCTTCCA
The DNA here is from genome assembly GCF_020217005.1 of Rheinheimera sp. GTDB lineage: Bacteria > Pseudomonadota > Gammaproteobacteria > Enterobacterales > Alteromonadaceae > Pararheinheimera. Next base: position 9,425 of record NZ_JAIWOI010000063.1, read on the forward strand.
GTAATACATAGCCACATCGGCCAGTGTATTACTGCGCCCGTCAGAAAAAGGTCCTGTGGGCGCATAGACATAAGAAACCCCACCAGGTTTAGGTATGGTTTGGTTATTAGTCGTACTGCCATCGTTATTAGAACGTGCTGCCGCGGTTTGGGCCTGAGAAGCGCTGTCTTCGCTCCAGTAACCATCTGTCATGAGTATGCTGTAGCTCTGACGACACATAATATGCGGAGAGTCATCATCTGTACCCGGGGTCTGGCCCCAGGGTCCTTTGTTGTCTGTTCTGGAGAAGTACAAACCAGCATCATTGAGCGCCTTGCGCAAAGGTGTACCATTGTAGTCATAGACCCGTTCGTACAACTGATCATAAAAACTCTGCCTGTCGCCACCGGTAAAAGGCCGGACACCGTTAATAATAGTGCTGATGCTGGCACCATCGACCGTAGTACTGCCTTTGTTAATAGCTCCGAAACCAACTCTTAATGCTTCAGTCTGGGTGGAAAAAGCCCGGCCTATGCCAGCCTGCGACGCCAGCAGACGGGAACGGTAATAGGTATACCAATTGGCGAAGTTTTGTAT
>NZ_JAIWOI010000072.1 GCF_020217005.1 Rheinheimera sp.
GATACTGTTCTGCTTTGTTGAGCTGTGCGACAAACTCATGCAGATTACGAGGCATAGTGGCAGAGCCAAACCATTGTTGTTGTAACACTTTCGACAAATCTACCGGCGTCAAACCAGCGTCAGCCTGCAACAAGGCCACATTAAACTGCTCTGAACAGATTTCAGCCAGTGTCAGTATCAGTGTCGATTTACCGCTACCGCTTGAACCAACCAGTTGTAACCGGTCCGGCTGATTAAATTCCAGCTGCAACAACAAACGCTGAAGTAACTGACGCTGAGAGCCTAAAAGGCCGGAATACTGGGTTAAACGCTGTTGCAGAGCTTGTTTACTCATATGCTAAAGAGAGCCATTAGTTCTTGTTCGGTCACATCATCGACTATTGCACTTTGTCCCAGAGCTGTCGGAACAATAAAACGCATTTTGCCGGCCTGTACTTTTTTGTCTGTTTTCATATAGGGCATAAAGTCTGCAATCTTCATATGAGCTGGTGGAGTCACAGGTAAATCAAAAGCAGACAGCAGAGCTATAATACGATCCCGCTCTGTCGTGCTGACATCACCACGGCTCACGGCCAATTCTGTCGCCATCACCATGCCCACAGCGACAGCTTCACCATGCAGCCACTGTCCGTAACCCAAAAAGGCTTCAATTGCATGACCAAAAGTATGACCTAAATTTAATAGAGCCCGTTCGCCTTGTTCAGTTTCATCGCGACTAACAATATCAGCTTTCATCTGGCAACAATGACGAATCATGTCACCTAACACTTGTGGTTGCAATGCTCGGATAGCCTGCTGATTTTGTTCCAGCCAATGAAAAAAGGCCAGATCGCTAATCAACGCGTATTTAATAACTTCCGCCATACCAGCCGCAAATTCGGTCTTAGGTAAAGAACTTAAAACAGAGGTATTAATCAACACCAGATCAGGTTGCTTAAACGCACCTATCATGTTTTTCCCCAGCGGATGATTCACCGCTGTTTTACCACCAACTGAAGAATCGACCTGAGACAATAAGGTGGTAGGGACTTGCATAAAACGCACACCACGTTGGTAACAAGCAGCGACAAAACCAGTCAGATCACCTATTACTCCGCCCCCCAAAGCTACCAGTAAGACATCACGGTTGATTTTGTGCTCAAGTAAAAAGGACATCACCTGCTCAAAAGAGCTTAGCGTTTTGTGGGCTTCGCCATCGGGTAAGATAAAGGAGTGAACTGTTGAATCAGGGAATAACGCAGTGACGGCAGGCAAATACAGCCCTGCAACCACTGGATTAGAAACAATCACCACCTGACGGGCTTGAGGTAAAAATTCCGTCAGAGGCTGGCTAAATAACTGGGGGCTGATCAGGATAGGGTAGCTGCGCTCTCCAAGTTGTACTGCAACTTTTTGCATCCACAGCTCTCCTTAATATCCCTGAAAAGTTATCTCAAACTAGAAACCAAGTTGTTCAACGATTTGGTTGGCCACTGAACGGGCACTTTGCTCGTCTGTGCGCACTGTAAAATCAGCGATCTCTTCATACAGAGGATTACGCTCAGCCGCCAGACGTTCCAGCACCTCTTTTGGTGCTTCTTCGGTTTGTAACAACGGACGTCTTTTGTCACGTTGAGTACGGGCCACTTGTTTCTCAATAGGAGTTTCTAAATAAACCACTATGCCACGCGCGGATAAGCGGTTGCGGGTTTCTTTACTTAGCACTGAGCCACCACCAGTCGCCAGTACTATGCCTTGTAATTCTGTTAAGTCCGAGATCACGTTTTCTTCGCGAACACGGAATCCCTCTTCGCCTTCCAGATCAAATACCCAGGCTATATCTGCACCAGTGCGGCGTTCAATTTCCTGATCTGAGTCGTAGAATTCGAGATGAAGCATGTCTGCTAAATGACGGCCAATTGTACTTTTGCCTGCACCCATTGGGCCTACCAGGAAGATATTGCGTTTTTCTGCCATAGTTCGTAATGCTGCTGCGCTAACTTAGAAGGTTAATTTCAGGACCCGAAAGCTCCCACGAAAATTTGAAGCGGTGAATTATGTCAGTAATAGGCTTTGCTTGGCAAGCGAATTTTCTGCCGGAGCCAGCGTCAGCTCCGGCCTGTCTTCAGGTCCTGCTACAAGCTTTCGGTCAGGATTTTGGGCGTGACAAAAATCAATAATTCGGTTTTTTCATTAAAGTCATTACGCCGTTTAAATAAATTTCCAACGTAAGGAATATCACCAAAAACCGGCACCTTTGAGGTGGTATTGGTCATCTGCTGCTGATAGATGCCACCTAAGACTACTGTAGCGCCATTATCAACCAGCACCTGGGTCTGGATACGCTGTGTATCTATCGCCTGTGCCGGGCCATTCCCGGTCGATACAGTTTCACCACGTGTATCCTGAGTGATCTCCAGATCTAGGATAATTTTATTATCAGGCGTAATTTGTGGCGTCACTTCAAGGCTGAGTACCGCCTTTTTAAAGGTGACTGTGGTAGCACCACTGCTGGAGGCTTCTAAATAAGGAATTTCAGTTCCCTGCTCTATCCGGGCTTTTTTCTGATTGGCTGTGGTAATACGGGGGCTGGCGATAATTTCCCCCTTATTTTCCTGCTCCAGTGCCGAAAGTTCCAGATCCAGCAAAGTACCATCCGCAAATTTGGTGACATGAAAAGCTATACTGCCGGCAGGGTTCGCTACAGGTAAATTCACATTCCATCTGTCATTTAAAGCCGGCACTGTGCCGCCTGCCAGATTATTGGCGCCCGGCGCAGTACCAGACCAGGCTTTATCATTTTGCTGGTCGCTAAACCCCCAGCGTAAGCCAATTTCATCCCGTACATTATCTTTCACCGTCACCATACGTGATTCAATCAGTACTTGTTTGACAGGAACATCAAGCCGCCTTAATAAGCGCCTCACATTTTCAATAGTGGTGGCAGTGTCTTTTACTAGTAGGGTATTGGTCCTGTCATCTACAGCAACATTGCCCCGGGCTGACAATAAGGTCGCTTCTTTGTTGTTTAACAAGGCGGCAATATCTGCAGCTTTGGCATAATTGATCGGTAAAAACTCCGAGTTCAAAGGTTCCAGTTGTTCCACTTGTTGCTGTGCCTGCAACTCTTTTGCTTCGCGGGCTGCCAGCTCATCGGACGGCGCTATCATCAGAATATTACCGTCCATGCGTTTATCCAGGCCCCTTACTTTCAATACTATATCAAGTGCCTGATCCCAGGGGGTACCATCCAGGCGTAAGGTGATATTGCCTGTGACCGAATCGCTGGTCACTAAATTAAAACCGTTATAATCGGCAATAATCTGCAACACAGTGCGCACAGGAATATCCTGAAAATTCAAAGAAATAGCCCGCCCAACGTACTGACCAGCGGCTGCAGATTTAGTCTGTTCTGCCGATTTTTTTTGCACCACCAGATGAAAAACCTGATCAATTTGCTGGTAGCTGTAGCTGAAACTGTCCAGCGTATCAATCACCAGTCTGGCATTATCAGCCTCGCGGAAAGTCTCAATGCCCTTGACTACAGTAGCAAAATCCAACACATCCAGTTGATACAACAAATCATCGCTAATCCTGGTGTTGTGAAAATCAAGCTGGATCTGACCGTTTTGCTCAGTGACATCTACCGCAGCAGAGCTTTGTTGCAGAAACACCAGCACCCTGGCTTCACCTTGTTCGCCACGACGGAAGTCTATCGACTCAATTTCATTAATAAAGTCAGGGCTGTTTTGCTGTGCCCAGACGTGACAGGTCAGAATAAAACAACATAAAGCCAAAGCTTTACTGAAATGGAGGAGCCTGGAGCTTGGTATAGTTCTTGTCATAATTCCGATCGCTCAATTAGTTTCGGCAGGATCAGCAGAGGCGTCCAGCAATTGCAGTTTGCTGTTCCTCTGCACAGTGCAACCACTGCCATCAGGGATAAATTCTGTAATCTCAATATAGTCTGGCTTCACTGCAATCACCTTGCCATGAAATAAACCTAGTCTGTCGTTTACACCTATTCTGTGCATACTTTGATCAGAAGCTTCAATTAAAGCCCACAACTGATCAGCATGACCCAAAGTACCGCGCATTTTTAAATTATCTATAGCGTACTGTTCGAGCGCTTGTTTCTCTCGTTGGCTGTCAGGTTGAACGCAGCCAGGCTGATGCACAGGCTGCCGGTTATACATTTGCGGTGAAGGTAAACTAAAGGGACTGCGTAAATCCGAACTGGTATAAGGTAAATGCTCAAAATCCTTGATCGGAGGCAAAGGTGGAATGTTAGCACTGGTGTTGGCCTGAACTTCCGCCATAAATTGGCGGATATCCGTTGTATCATCAAAACAGCCAGTTAACGTGGTCACTATCACCAGCATAAAAGCAGCCTTTTTCATTTTTTCAGCTCCTTATACCTGTAAGTTTTGGCGACTACGCTAAAACTCTGATTGCCCTCTTCTCTGCTTTGGATCAAAAAGTCATGCAAACTGACAATACGGGGCAACTTAGCGATTTCACTGACAAAATTACCAATCTGGTGATAGTCCCCGATCACTTCAATCTGAATGGGCAGCTCGGTATAAAACTCTTTTTCAATTTCAGGCATCCAGTTAATTCGGACAAAAGTCAGTCCAACAGAAGTACCGGCAAAGGTAATATCATCCAGCATGCCTGGTGTTTCATGGGTGGCGGGTAATTGCTTTAACAGCACAGAAAAAGTCTTTTCCATGTCGTGCATTTGTTGGCGATACAACTCTAAATTAACAGCCTTCGCATATTTGCTCTGATAATCTGTTCTTAACTCCAATTCCTTTTGCTCTGCAGCCTCCAGATTAGTCACCTGAGCGTCGACCAAAAAGAAGTAACTAAGCAACATCACAAGAAAAGCAACCAGCAACGCCAGTCCCACTTTACCTGCCCTGGGCCATGCCCCCATATTGTTAAAATCAATTTCAGACAAATCTATGTCAGACAAGTTGATATTCAGGCTCATTTGCTTGCTCCTGCCTGAGGGCCGGTTTTAGCTTTGCCAGTTGGTTCCGGTGGTGGCGGTGGCGCTTCAGCCCCAACCAGACGCAAGTGCATTTTGAAGTCGCTCAACAAACCACTGTCTTCTTTACTGGCCTGAATAAATTCCAGCACAGGCTGAGTTAGCAAAGAAGACTGCTCTATGACCCTAAGCATGCCGGATAATCTGTTATTGGACTCGCTTTTACCCGTGATCAGTAATCTGTTGAATTTTTTATCCAAAGAAATCAGGTAAACACCAGCTGGCACAGTTTTGGCGACCTCATCCATAATTTGGGTGCCAAGATTTCTGCTACGCTGCAGTTGTTCTATCAGCGACATCCGCTGCTGCAAACCGGCCTTTTGCTTTTCCAACTCTCTGATTTGAGCGATACGCAGATCCAGAGCCTGGATTTCAGCTTCCAGCAAGGCATTCCGGCTGACTTGCCCTTCAACCCGCGCTTGATACAGCCAATACACCAGAAACATCAGTACAAAAGACAACACAGCAACTTGGGCTAATACAGTCAGATAATTTAGCTGTTGCTGTTTTCGCGCAGCTTCACGCCATGGCAGCAGATTTATTGATGCCATGGATTAAAACTCCTCAACGCCAAACCTGTAGCTATCATCAGACAAGGAGCCTTTTCAGTCAGCTCCTGACGATTCACTGTGGCAGCAATGTCCATATGGCGAAACGGATTCGCAACCACAGTCTGAATAGCCAATTCATCGCTGATCAACTTCTCTATGCCTTCGAGTAAACTGGTTCCACCGCTGACCAATAAGTAGTCAACCTGTTCCTTGCCGCTGGTGGTCAGGTACATCTGAATAGCACGGCGGATTTGTTGTAATAACATGGTCTGAAAAGGGGCGAGCACTTCAAAGCTGTAACTGGGTGGCAGATCCGCCAGAATTTTAGCCTGTTCTGCTTCTTCAAAAGTTTTGTTGTAGTAATTCATGATACTGCGACTGTAATGTTCACCACCAAAGGCAATATCCCTGGTATAGAGATTTTTATCGCCTTCAACTATGCTCAGCAGCGTCATAGTGGCTCCTATATCTAACACAGCTACAACTTTTTCTGCTGCATCTTCCGGCAATTGATCCAGACACAATTCAGCCGCTCTGCTTAAGGCTGAACTTTCTACGTCTATCACTTTAGCGGTAAAACCCGCAGACTCCAGCGCTGTCACTCTGGCCTGAACACTCTCAGTACGCGCAGCACTTAACAACACATTCACTTTAGTTGAGTCAGTCTGATTCGCTTCGAGACGTTCAAAATCTAAACTGACCTCGTTTAATGGGTAAGGAATTAAACTATCCGCTTCCAACTCAATCTGACGGGCCAATTCAGCGTCCGTTAAATTGGCATCCATAAAAATAACTTTACTGATCACCAAAGAACCAGACACAGCAGCTGCGGCATACTTGATTGATTTATCTATCTTTTTCCTGATGTTTAATAAGGCATGAGCAACCGCTTCGATATCCTGAATTTCACGATCCACCATTGTGCCTTTCAGCATAGGTTCTATTGCAAAGGCTTCTACTTTATAATGCTGGTTGTGTTGGCTTAACAACACAGCTTTGACAGCCTGAGAGCCAATATCGACCCCTAGCATTAAGGTTTTTTTTGTTTGAAACAGCTGCTTTAACATAGCGTCCCGTGCACAGGTCAATGATTTATATTGAACTTCTGTCATGAGCTTAGTCGTTTCATCCAAGATTGCGTAGGGAAGGCAAACAGCTTTTTGAAAAAAAACAGACTAGCAGTCCCGCTAGATCCAAATATATACATTGAGGTTAATCAGTGTCGTGGTTTAAAAAACTAATCATTCTGGTGATTGCAGGTATTTTTTCCGTTGTAGCTTTGGTTGCTGCAAGTTATTGGTATGTCAAAGATGACCTGCCAAGTGTAGCTACATTAAAAGATGTAAAGCTGCAGACCCCTATGCGTGTCTTTAGTCAGGACGGAGAACTTATTTCACAATTTGGCGAAAAACGTCGAATTCCGTTAAAGCTGGAAGAAATGCCGGATTTACTGATTAAAGCCGTGCTGGCCACTGAAGATAACCGCTTTTACGAACATCCGGGCATTGACGTAATAGGTATGTTCAGGGCCGCGACAGTAGTGGCCTTCAGTGGTGAGGCCAAGCAAGGTGCCAGTACTATTACGCAACAGCTGGCCCGCGTATTTTTTCTGAGTCGCGAAAAAAAGCTGATCCGTAAAATTAAAGAAATTTTCCTGGCCTTACGTATTGAACAAGAACTGACTAAAGACGAAATTCTGGAACTGTATTTAAATAAAATTGAGTTAGGTCAGCGCTCTTTTGGTGTAGGCGCTGCTGCGCAAGTTTATTTTGGCAAAAACATTCAGGATTTAACTTTATCTGAAATAGCCATTATCGCTGGCTTACCTCAAGGTCCTTCGATCCTGAACCCTGTGCGCTCACCAAGCCGAGCACGCGCACGCCGGAATATAGTGCTGGGCCGGATGCTCAATGAAGGCTACATCACTCAGGCTCAGTATGATGAAGCTTTGCAGGAACCAATTTTATCCAAGCTGCACGGAGCACAGATCACGGCTTCTGCCCCTTATATTGCCGAAATGGTGCGCCAGGAAGTGGTGGATAAATACGGCGAAGAAGAAGCCTATTCCAAAGGTTTTCAGGTGTTTACTACTGTAGACTCCAGATTGCAGGGCAAAGCAGTAGCTGCAGTGCAAAAAAACGTGGTGGGCTATGACGAGCGCCACGGCTACCGCGGTCCTGTAGCTACTTTGTGGCAAGCGACAGCTGAACCACAACCTGATGGCTCAGTAAAATTCGTAGAAAAAGATCGCCTAAGCGATGAAGCCATTCTGGCTTATCTGGATACACAAGATGGTTTGGAAGATTTAATTCCTGCGGTGATCACCGAAGTTACAGGTCAGCAAGCCGAAGCTATCTTGTCTGGTGGCCGCAAAATAACCCTGCCATGGCAAGGATTAAACTGGGCCAGGGCTTTTATTAGCCACGACAGACAAAGCCATGCCCCTAAAGCTGCGGCCGATGTGTTAGCACCTGGTATGCATGTGCTGGTTCGTCCTTCCGCTGGAGAGTGGCGTTTAGGCCAGATCCCAGGAGTAAGCGGCGCTATAGTGGCAATAAATCCAAAAGACGGTGCTATCCAGGCTTTAGTGGGTGGCTACAGTTTTGCCATGACACAGTTTAATCGCGCTACTCAGGCCAATCGCCAGGTCGGTTCAAATATTAAGCCATTTATTTATTCGGCTGCTTTAGAGTCCAAGCTGACGCTGGCGACTTTAATGAACGATGCTCCTATTCACGAGTGGGACGAAGGTGCCAATCAGGCGTGGCGCCCTAAAAACTCTCCAGAAGTCTATGACGGCGCTATCCGTATCCGTGAAGCTTTAGCTAAATCGAAAAACGTGGTGGCGGTGCGATTACTGCGTACTGTGGGTATAGAAAAAACCCGTCAACATCTGACAAAGTTTGGTTTCAGAGAAAAAGACTTACCTCATAGCGAAACTCTGGCGTTAGGTTCAGCGTCATTAACCCCGCTTGAACTGGCTACAGGTTACGCTGTATTCGCCAATGGTGGATATTTGGTGAAACCTTATGTCATTACCAAAATTCTGGATGATCAAAACAATCTGATTTTTGAACATGTCCCTGTGCCTGTTTGTACTGAATGTGAACAGCAGGACTTAGCGGCCAAAGCGGCCGCTGAACAGCAAGCAAAAGACGCTGCAGCCTTAGCCGAAACTGCCGATCCTGAAGCTCAACTTGAAGCTACTTTTGCGGCACAAACAGCAGCACCAGAAACAACTGTGGCCGCTGCACCGGCTTATGCTCCGCGGGTATTATCAGCTCAAAATGCGTTTTTAATTGCTGACGCTCTGAAAAGCTCCATCTGGGGGGGTGGAGACTGGAAAGCGGGTACTGGCTGGAATGGCACAGCTTACAAATTAAGAGAGCTGAAACGTCAGGACTTATCAGGTAAAACCGGTACAACCAATGATGTAAAAGATGCCTGGTTCTCCGGTTTCTCGCCTGAATTGGTGGTGACATCCTGGGTTGGATTTGATGATGCAGAGAGCAGACTCGGCAAAACGGCCTGGAATAACAATTTGGGTAAAGACCAGATAGCAGGCGGTGAGTCCGGAGCTAAAACTGCCTTACCTGCATGGCAGGATTTCATGGGCTTTGCGTTAAAAGACAAACCACAAATTTTTGTGCAGCCCCCTGTCGGTATCACTTCGGTCCGTATCGATCTGAAAACAGGTTTGCTGACTCAGGCAACAGACAATAGCAGTGGTTTTGAGTATTTTATTCAGGGTACCGAACCTAAAACCTATGTTAATTCCTCCGTACAGCAGCTGCCTACGCAGAATAACCAGCAACAGCAGGAAGAAATAGAGCTGTTCTGATAGCGAACACCAGCTAAAAAAAGGCCGCTTAGGCGGCCTTTTTATCACCAATAGCTACTGCGACCCAAACTAATTGGAGTTGCAGCCAGGCGACAAACAAGTAAGACCCCTGGAGACTATGTGACTGGGGCGAGCGCGAGCAGTCAACAACGCTGCGGCTTCAAGTAGGAAGGGGTCAAGGTCTGGCTGCGATGACTTCGATTTCTACCAACATCCCCTCTGCCACCAAACCGGCAATCTGCACAGCAGAACGGGCAGGTAAAGCGGGCTGCTCTTTAGTACCAAAATACTTTGTGTAGCCTTTCATAAAACCTGCGAAATCCATTTTGCCACCTAAAGCAGGATCGCCAACCAGAAAGACTGTCATTTTAATTACATCGCCCATACCCAGGCCTTTTTGCTTTAATGAGCTTTCAATCTGACTTAGCACGCTTAAGGTTTGCTCTTCTGTATTGCCCCAAAACTCCACACTCCCCTTGGCAGCTTTTGGATCTTTAGGCGCAGGCACCTTGCCACTTTCAAACACCAGTTTGTTCACTTCCACAGCACTGGCAATAGGAAAAGTACTGTTGTCTG
>NZ_JAIWOI010000073.1 GCF_020217005.1 Rheinheimera sp.
GTAAAGGATAACGTTTCACTTCAGCCAGTAGGCCAGTACTAGTAACACAAAGAGATAACAAAGCTAATTTTGTCCATGTTTTCATCCGATCATTTCCTCTTAATTTTTAACGTCCGTTGATGGCAGTGCTAACGTATTGATATAAGCCACAATATCATTCAAATCCTGCTCGCTGTTTAGCGAAGAGGCAATTTGTTTCATCACAGCGCCTTTACTGTCTTGCTCAGCATTGCCACGCTGTCCGCTGCGATACGCCTGAAGCTGCCTCAACAAATACCAACTGTATTGCCCGGCTAATGGCGGGGCTCCAAGAGATTGGTTACCTTCAGCACTGGCGCCATGACAAGCTGCACAGGTCTGAAACAACGCTTTACCATGACTGATATCGCCGTCCAGCGTTTCAACCGTCTTACTGACCTGAAAAGTAGTGATGAAATCAATAGCCCTTTTGATCTCTTCCGGGCTCATACTTTTTGCCACAGCCATCATTTCTTTACTGTAAGCATCTGTGCTCTGGTGGCCTCGCCAGTCTGATTGAAAGGCCCTTAACTGAGCCGTCAGATACCAGTCAGGTAAAATTGCCAGATTAGGCGCGCTGATCGCTACGTTGCCCTGCGCCTTACTGCCATGACAAACCAGACAATACTGTGAATTCTGTTGAAACGTTTCAGCCTGAATACTTACAGCAACCAACAGACAGCCAAAAAGCCAAAACTTCATACCGCCTCCTGCCGTTGTTTTTGTAGCTCCCGCTGCTGAATACTTTCCATCGCATGCCAGGCAGAACGCACAGCACCTTCCTGCCAGCCAGGGTGATAACTGACCTGATCACCGACCATATAATGGCTTCCAACCGGAGCCTGTAGGGTGGCGAAACTGGTTTTCAGCAATTCTTCGGACCAGACAGCACCACATCCCAACATATGATTCATCCGCTGCCAGCAGATACTATTGCCCTGCTCTATGTATTTAGCATAATCAGGATGCAGCTTAGAGCCCTGGGCAATAGCTGTCGCTATGCGCTGTTGATTAGTCATAGCAGAAAATCTGTCTGAGATAGCAGGATCCCAACTATAAGCGCCGAGCAAAATACCTTTGGCTTTGAACATGCCGTGGGAGGGATACCAGATTTGAGTGATATCCTGACTGGTCCAGCTAATACCAGAGTATATCTGTTCTTTCTCCCAAAACCGCTCTTTGGCTTGCAGCGCAATTTTTGATAACTTGCCACGCTGCAACTGACGCATCACGCCGACATAATCCGCAGGAAAATTATTTTCTATGCCGGCCATTAACTGGGCAGGAATACAGTTCAGGCAATAATCCGCCTGCTCAACCTGCAGTTGTCCGTCCAGCCAATAACTGACCTCTACCCCTTGTGGTACCACTTGCACCTTCTGTACCTGAGCTTTTAATTGCACAGTGCCGGGCAAGCGGCTTAAAAAGGCGTCGACAATTTTGTCCATGCCTCCGACAGGAGTCATCAAGGCTGCAGATTGATCCGACAATTCGCCAAAATGCATAGCGCCAGCCCAGAAGTCACTTTGCAGTAAATCCGCCAATGCCCTCGGAGTTTTTAGCACACCTGGTGATAAAATCCCGCCAGACTGATAGCCAGCTCTCTCGCTGCCTTCATAAGTAAAGTCGCTGGACAAGTCGCCATAAGCACGGCAAAACTCAATCAGTTTTTGTCTGTCAATCTGATCAAAAGGTGCATCCAGTTTGGCTTGAGATTGGATAGACTTCGCCATTAATTCACTGAAAAAACCTCTGGTGTCCGCTTCGTATTCACGAATACGTACAGCTTTGCCGCCAAAAGCCTTGTCATCCTGGGTGTAACAGTTTTTGTTGTGATTGCAAAACAGCTGCATTTCCACACCAAATTCGCGGCAATAATGCAAGATCGCTGTATGGTGTGCCGGAATACGAGCTGGACCTGCATTAAAGTACAGATCGGGGTCTTTATCAAAGTTACAAAATTGTGGGTTGCCCAACTCATCGATAAAATCGCCATGGCGGATAGTAAAATTCCGGCCACCAGCCCTGTGCGAAGCTTCCAGGATTTTACATTGATAACCCGCCTTTCCGAGCTCATAAGCCGCTACCAGCCCGCTGATACCAGCTCCGAGTATCAATACGGTTTTGCGTCCTGTTGTCAGTGGCTTTAGTTTTACCGGTTCGGCCTGAGCTGCCACTGGTGCTGCGACTAGCCCTAATAAAGTTGCAGCTTGCAACATTGCAGCTGAACCGGCCGCTTTACCTATCCATAACAAGGCTTGTCTGCGACTTAAACCGTCAGCGTTCATCTGTTTATTGTCCGGATTTGTCATCAGCCCTATACCTCAAGATCCTGCTCAATAGCAGAAGGGTCAATTTCAAAAAAACCATTCTCAGGCCGGAGAAATCCTCTGCAGCCTGAGCGGGTTCTGCTGCTTTATCAGAAGGTATAGACGCCTCTGAAGTAGTAATATCCGCCGTTAAAGCCATAAGGAGATGTCACAGGGTATTTAGCCCCAACAGAATCACCATAAGGGTTTAAGCCCGGATATTTATCAAAAGCATTTTGAGCTCCGACTATAAGTTCGATATTGCTGCTGAGCATGTAACCTACTTCGAGATCAACCAGAACTGCAGAACCTTCAGACATGCCCTGGGCCGCGTCATAGGTGTCATCGACCTCCCAGAATGAACCAAAATAGTTCAGCCTTGCCAAAGCACGCCAGTTGTCCTGAGCATGATTGAAGGTAATGCTGCCGCGGGTTTTAGGTAAGTTTTCTTCCAAAGTACGAATTTTTACATCGTCTATGTTTGTAGTGGTTGGGTCCACTGTGACATCGGTTTTGTTCCAGTTCATCAGGAAACTTAACTTGGAAGCCCCAACTCCCAAGTCCAGATCCTGACTGATCACTAAGTCCGCACCTGTGGTTTCAGTGTCAAAGTCATTAGTGAAAAAAGTCACGCTGGAATAACTGGTGGCATCTGCTATACCCAAGGCCAATAAAGCCTCGATATCTTCTGCTGTCAGTTCAAGGCCTGAGGTTTGGCTTAAACGGTCTTCTACATCAATTCTGTACATGTCTAAAGAAACATGAGTAGAACCGAACTCACCGACTAAACCGAAAGAGATATTTTTCGACTCTTCAGGTGTTAATGCCTTACCACCTTTTTGCACAGCGATAGGGTTGTCTGGTGGCAAAGTCGCCTGGTCAATCAAGCCATTGGGACCAAATAGTGTACTGACGTTCACGACTTTACTCTGGCCTATGGTTGGAGCTCTAAAGCCAGTTCCAGCGGCCCCTCTTACAGATACACTGTCCGTCAGTTTGTAAAGACCTGACATTTTCCAGTTGGTGGTATCGCCAAAGTCCGAATAATCCTCGTATCTCAGAGCCGCATTGAGCATCAGACTTTCAGTCACCCAATTTGAAATATCAGTGTAAAAGGATAAGTTGTGGCGACTGAAGATACCTGCAGTTTCAGGTTTAAAACCCGGGAAACCGTTAGAGCCAATACCAAAGCCCTGATCCGCTAACACACCTACTGAGTAGGAAGCAACGTCACCCGCTTTGACTTCAAAGGTATCTTCACGCCATTCCATACCGCCAGCAATGACCACTGCGTCATATAAACCCAATTCAAATTCACGGAACAAATCGAAGTTGAGACCAAGTTCACTTTGCACATAAGTACCTGGGGTAAAACTGGTGGGAGAATTTGCTCCCAGCGACGCGTTCACAGTGTTGTTAATTTTAAACTCTGCTTCGTTACGGCCATAAGAGGCGCTGGCATCAAAGAAGACTGTGTCGACCAGCTCCCCCTTTACACCGCCCGCTATGGCACTGTCAGTTACAGTGCCGCCAAACTTAGGCGTAAAACCACCAGGGAACATTTCCACAAAGGACCAGCAGTTAGGATCAGCGGTAATAGCGGCCAGATCAGAAGCTATAGGGATCCCCTTAGAATCCAGACGCAAAGGAGCACAACTATTGCCATCGTCTGGTGTCATGTCGCCCACCAAGACTGAATCATAAATCACACCATCGACAGTGACGTCAGGACCGGCGTATACACCTCCACGGGTATTTGGATTACGGTAGTAAAACCCGCCCTCCACTTCACGAGAGGCATGGTTACCAAAAGCGTAAGCTTCTTTACCGTTTTTCAGATCAAGCTCAAGATTCGCAAAAAGTTTGTAGTCGTCTTTGATTTCTGGCGAACCCCAGACCTGGGCTGGATTTTGCACTGCGGTATTACCAGCCGCTATCAAAGCGGCAGCATCAGCACGCTGCACACTACGATCCGTAGGATCAGAGTTTTTATATTCAACGCTAAAGTTGGCTGAACCAGAATCTGTTAGTGGCAAACCTATGTTGCCCGCCAGAGTTTCACTGGCACCATCTCCTTCGTAATACTGGCCCCACTTCGCTTCCAGTACACCACCTTCACTGTCATTTTTTAACTGAAAGTTTAGTACTCCCGCTATGGCGTCAGAACCGTACTGAGCTGCTGCGCCATCACGCAACACTTCCACTTGCTTAATAGCAACTGAAGGGATCACAGAGATATCAGGTCCCTGGGCGCCATCTGATATGCCACCCCCGGCAAAAGCAATCACCGAAGCTCGGTGACGTCTTTTACCGTTGACTAACACCAGCGTTTGATCTGGCCCCAGGCCGCGTAAATTCGCAGGACGGATTAAAGTGGCGGCATCACTGATCGCCTGAGTATTAATATTAAAGCTGGGAACCAGAGTGCTGAGCATATTGAGCATATCCGGGTTGCCCTGATTAGCAAACTCTTCTGCCCCTATAATATCTATTGGCACTGGAGACTCACCGACCGAACGGGGGGCTGCACGGGAACCCACTACTGCAATTTTTTCGACATTATCTTTTTCTTTAGCTGCATCGTCCTCCTCAGCTGCAACAGAAAAACCACTGAAGCCTAATAAAACTACACCTTGTAAAGCGGCACCTATCTGCAGACACAACGCACTTTTTTTTATTTTCATAGTTTTTATCCAGAGTGAAAGGTAAACTGAGGTTCCTGCACTAATGCGACAAAAACTGCGTCGCTATTCACTGATTTTTAATTCAAAAAATCAACATATAAATACAGTCCTACTTAGTTCAACTCACGTCAATTGAATAAAAATTAACCATAAGATGAAAATTAGTATTTCATATAACACACTGTTTATTATTAAATTTAACTTAAAAAAAAGGGGGTGGGATCTGCACCACTATAAAACAGCAATAAATGCCGCCCTCTGAAAAAATGCATATAAATGCACCACATTAGTTCACAATTTAATATTCTGTTCTTATTAGTGCATGCCAGGCCCACTCTATAGTGCATCGACTTTCATCTAAAAAATTGTTTAAAAAACAACCAGATCTCAGACCTCAATACATGCAACCTGATACATTCAGTTACACAACCTTATGAATTTTTTAAGGAAAGGTCAGTCAGACCTACTAATACCATTCAGCAGGAGAATAAAGGATGTATACAAAAGCTCTGTTAGAGCAGCTATTGAAAGCTGGCTCTGATGTGATGGAAAACAATAAATCCGCTAGTGCGGCCCCTACCTCAGTGGACCGGTCTTCTGTCAGTCATTTGCTTTCAGGTTTTGGCGGTGGTGCCCTCTCTGGTGGCACTTTAGCTATGTTGCTTGGCTCAAAAAAAGGTCGGCGCCTGGGGGGAAAAGTCATGACTTATGGAGGTCTGGCGGCTTTGGGACTCCTGGCTTACAAGGCTTATGACAACTGGCAGCAGCGGAACAAAGGCAGCGTTGATCAACATGAACCACAGACTGTGGAACGCTTACCAGCTCCGGAAGCGGAGCGACACAGTCACGCTATACTAAAAGCATTAATTGGCGCAGCTAAATCAGACGGCCATATTGATCAGCAGGAACGCGACTTAATAGACAGAGAAATAGCAAAGCTGACGTCAGATTTCAGTCTGCGGCGCTGGTTTGAGCAGGAGTTAGCGAAACCATTAGATCCTGCCGATATTGCAAGCAGCGCAACCACAGAGGAAATGGCCGCCGAGATGTATTTGGCCAGCCTGCTGGTGATCAACGAACAAAACTATATGGAAGGCGCTTATCTGCAGGAATTAGCCCGTCAGCTTAAATTACCTGTTGACCTTAAAGCTGAACTGGACTTTCAGGCGAAGCAGGCGCTCACTGAATAAAATATCTAGTCAGGCTGTGCTGGCGCTGGCATCTGCTGTTGGCAGCTCAGAATAGCCTGATTAATCACTGACAGGTGTTGGCTGGCAAAAGCCTTGCTCAAATAGAAGCCACCTGATGTGGTATTAAACAGCCGCTGACGATAGGCAGGACTTTTCTCCGAGACTAAGGCTTTAAATGACAAATCAGGGATCAAAGCCGCATCTACTCTACCGGCATCCAGAGTGGGTAACTGTTTATCAAATTCTTCTACGTAAACGACATTGCTATAGCCTGCTTCTGCCAGATAAGTCGCCTGCAACGAACCACGTTTCACTGAGATGGCAATCGTCTTATCAGTCAGGTCGACCTGCGCATCAGGCAAGGTTAGCCATAGATTATTGACTGTGACAAACTCAAGTGAGCGGACTGAGTTTTTATCACGCTCGGTATCAAACAGAGCCGGATAAACCAGATCAAGCTCTCCTGTCTGCACCAACCGAAATAATCTGATATTCGGATAACTTTTCCAGTCAAAGCTGAAACCTGTATGTTGCTCAATGCAGCGTAACAGGGAAGCATAATAACCTTTTGGCTCAGTAGCATGAGGTAAAGAGGCGCTGAAATTCATCGGATGCCCGGCTTTAACCAAAGGTGTGGCCTGCACAGTGGCGACAAAACACAAAAATATCCAGCTTTTCATCAGCTTCAAAGCCCATCTGTTTTTTAAAAGTATAGTCAAAGCCCTGAAACCCTGGCCTGAAAAAAAACCGGACTCATGGTCCGGCCTTTCACTTAAGCTTTAAATTACAAGGCTTCAAACCACACTTTGGTTGCATCCAGCGCTTCTTTTACTCTGTCAGGGCTGGTGCCAGCTAAAGAGGCGCGTTTCGCCAGACCTGCTTCAATGGTCAGGGCTGCGTACACATCCTCGCTGATTAAAGGCGATACCTGCTGCATTTCGGCTAAAGCTAAAGCTTCCAGCGGTTTTTGCTGCTTCGAAGCGACCAGCACCAGTTCACCGGACAACTCATGAGCGTCACGGAAGGCGATACCTTTACTCACCAGATAATCAGCCAGGTCAGTGGCATTGCTATAGCCCAGCTCTGCCGCTAAACGGCAACGCTCCACATTAACCGACAAATGCGGCAGTACTGTCGCCAACACCAGCAAAGATTGTTGCCAGCTTGCCATCAAATCAAAAAAGCCCTGTTTGTCTTCCTGCATATCTTTGTTGTACGCCAGAGGCAAACCTTTGAGTACATGCAAAATAGCCACTAAATGACCCAGCACCCGACCGGTTTTGCCACGTAATAACTCAAACACATCAGGGTTTTTCTTTTGTGGCATCAGCGATGAACCACTACTAATCGCATCACCCAGCTTAAAGAAAGCGGCTTCGCCTGAGCAGAAGAAAATTACATCTTCAGATAAGCGCGATAAATGCGTCATACATAAAGAGGCGGTGGCTGATAACTCCACCACATAATCCCGATCCGACACTGCATCTAAGCTATTCAGCGCTGCGGATTTAAAACCTAAACGCTGCGCTAACGCTGTGCGGTCGATTTGAATGCCCGTGCCCGCTAAAGCACCACAACCTAAAGGACAGACATCCAGCCGCTCTAACGCATCGTCAATACGGCTTAAATCCCGTTTAAACATTTCGATATAAGCCAAAGCCCAATGACTGACCAGAACAGGCTGAGCCCGCTGCAGGTGGGTAAAGCCCGGCATCACAGCACCAAAATGCGCATCAGCAAAAGTAACCAGGGCACCAATGGCATTAATTAAAGTGCTACGCACCTGAGTGGCATTTAGTTTGGTCCACAAGCGCAGATCTGTCGCCACTAAGTCGTTGCGGCTGCGGCCTGTGTGCAGCTTCTTGGCGACTACACCAATTTTTTGCTGTAACTGAGCTTCCACCCAGCTGTGAATATCTTCTTCCTGTGTCTGCAGCGGCAGCTTAGGATTAGATTCCAACGCCAAAGCCAAATCAGCCAAGGCATGATCCAGTTGCTCTGCTTCAGCGGCGGTAATAATGCCAGCTTCAAGCAAACCTATGGTCCAGGCACGGGAGGCCTGAATATCCTGTTGCGCCAGCAGATAATCAAAACTTAATGAGTCATTAAATTCACTGAACTCAGCCAGACTGGCTTCGGTAAACCGACCACCCCACATCGCCATGATAAATACCTCTGCATTAATAGTAGATATACCCAAAGTAATTGATGTTGCAGCGCGACGGCAAGAGAGCGAGACCCCATGAACATAGTAGTCCTATGTGATTGGGGCGAGAGAACGCAGTCAACAAAGCGGCAGCTTCAAGTACGAAGAGTATAGAATGGGCGACCTGGTAGCCGCCCTAATAATAGTCACGCCAGAAGCTTAACCTTTGCTATGCAAAGCACGAATACGGCTGGCTAAGCTGTACAGGCGGATAAAACCTGCAGCATCTTTTTGGTTGTACACTTCATCACCTTCAAAAGTCGCAAAGGCTTCAGAGTACAGGCTGTTTGGTGAACGGCGTTGCGTTACAGTGACGTTGCCTTTGTACAGCTTAACAACGATGTCACCTGTCAGTTGGTCAGCTAAAGAAGTGGCAGCAGCTAACAAGGCATCTTTTAACGGCGTAAACCAACGGCCATCATAAACCAGCTGCGCAAACTCTAAGCCCACTTCTTCACGGTATTTCAGTGAAGTGCGGTCATACACCAGAGACTCCAGTGCACGTAAGGCCGCCACTAAAATAGTGCCGCCAGGTGTTTCGTAGCAGCCACGGGATTTCATGCCCACTAAACGGTTTTCAACGATATCGATACGACCTACACCGTGCTCTGAACCAATAGCGTTTAGCAGTTCAATAGCTTTGACAGGATCTACAGCTTCACCGTTTAACTTGGTCAGTTCGCCTTTTTCAAAACTTAACTGAATATGTTCGGCTTTATCCGGCGCCTGCTCCGGAGACTTAGTCCACATCCAGATTTGGTCTGATGGCTCATTCCACGGGTTTTCAATCTCGCCACCTTCGTGCGAGATATGCCATAAGTTGGCATCACGGCTATAGATTTTGGTGGCTGAAGCTGTGGTTGGTACATTTTTCTCAGCCAGGTAATTGAGCAGTGACTGACGAGAGTTAAATTGCCATTCACGCCATGGCGCTATCACTTTTAACTGTGGTGCTAAAGCGGCAAAAGCACCTTCAAAACGTACCTGATCGTTACCTTTACCAGTACAGCCGTGGCATAAAGCATCAGCACCTAATTTCAGCGCCAGCTCAACCTGAGCACGGGCAATCACAGGGCGTGCCATCGAAGTACCCAGTAAATACTGGCCTTCATACACTGCACCTGTTTTTAACGTTGGATAAATCACTTCTTTGATCAGCTCTTCACGCAGATCGACCACATAGCAGGAGCTTGCGCCTGACTTAATAGCTTTTTGTTCCACACCAGCCAGTTCTTCATCACCCTGACCAACGTTGGCCACAAAAGCTATCACTTCACAGTCATAGTTATCTTTTAACCAAGGCACTATGGCTGATGTGTCCAAACCGCCTGAATACGCTAACACTACTTTTTTGATACTCATGTCCAACCTCAACTAAATAAACTGACTAATACTGCATTCTGAGCGTGCATGCGGTTTTCTGCCTGCTGCAACACTAACGAATTATCGCTGTCCAGCACTTCGCTGGTCACCTCGTGCCCACGGTGTGCAGGCAGGCAGTGCATAAAATGTTTGATTGCTAAACGCTGCATCACTGCAGTATTGATCTGGTATGGCGCAAACAGGTTCTCCACCAGTTTAGGATCGGCCTTA
>NZ_JAIWOI010000074.1 GCF_020217005.1 Rheinheimera sp.
GCGCCCATCGACAACCAGGTGTCGGTGTAAATAGCATCAGCACCAGCAGCAGCCGACACATGCTGACTTAAGGTCAGTTTAGCGCCACTTTTTTCTGCTATGGCCTGAGCTTTTAACAATACATGAGCATCAGGACCAAAGCCTTGTGGTGTGACCACAGTCAGCGTCATGCCCATAATAGCAGCGCCTAACATCAGCGAGTGACAGACATTGTTACCGTCGCCGACAAAAGCCAGATGCACTTTGCTTAAATCGCCATAATGCTCTTTTAAGGTCAGCAAATCGGCCAGCGCCTGACAAGGATGGTACAAATCGCTCAGTGCATTAATCACTGGTTTTTTGCTGCTTTGCGAAAGCTGCACTAATGTTTTCTGAGAATAGACCCGCGCCACTATGGCATCACACCAACAGGCCAGGTTACTGCCAAAATCTTCCACTGATTCGCGTACGCCCATAGCTCCGTTTTGCTGATCCAAATAGACACTGTGACCACCCAATTTATTGATCCCTACATCAAAGCTGACGCGGGTTCGCAAAGAAGGTTTTTCAAACAACAAGGCAATGCTTTTGCCTTTGAGCGCAGAGCTGTACTGCTCTGGGTTTTGTTTGATCTGAAGCGCGAGCTCCAGCAGGTCGGATAATTGCTTCTGGTCTAATTCAGCTAAACATAAAAGCTGGGTTAATTTACTCATAAAAACACACTGCATGTCCGCTAGGCGGCATCCTTATCGTTGCAACACACCCTTATGGTGTGTTTTGTTTCGGGATCAATAGACTCATCAAATCAATTGATGTGGCTATATACCCAAAGTAATTGGAGTTGCAGCGAGGCGACAAGGGCGTGAGACCCCAGGAGCATAGTGACCTATGCGTAATTGGATTGAAGCGAGAACTCGCAGTTCATACCAACCAACATAGACCAACAAACAACTGGGGCGAGAGCACGCAGTCAACAAAGCTGCAGCTTCAAGAACGAAGGGTATACACGATGCAAGTTCCTACTGCTTGTTGTTGCATCAACTTTAATAAATCGTCCGGATGCTGCCATCCTGCCACTGTAATATTACGTTTCAGTGCCTGGGCTGTTTCCAGCGCTGCATCCAGTTTTACTTTCATGCCACCTTTAATCACACCATCTGTGACCAACTGCTGAGCTTCTGCTGCAGTTAAGGTTGGGATAAGCTGCATATTGGCATCCAGAATGCCAGGCACGTCGGTCAGTAAAACCAGTTGGCCCTGCACCAGTTGGCAAATAGCAGCAGCTGCGATATCGGCATTCACATTCAATAACTGACCATCAGCGCTTAAACCAATAGAGCTGAATACAGGAGTAAAGCCCTGAGCTAACAAAGTATTCAATAACAGTGGGTTACCTGCTTTGGCTATACCCACAGCACCCAATTTATGATTGATGTCAAACTCCAGACTGCCGCCTGCCGCCAGGCTTAACCCCACCGGATTTAAGCCCTGCAAAGTGGCACGTGCCACCATATCTGCGTTGACAGCGCCGTCTAAAGCACCGGTGATCACCGGCATTTGTTCAGCTGGAGATACCCGTTGGCCATCAATTTTTTCAGTGGTAAACCCAAATTTCGCCAGCCACTGATCGACCTGATCGCCGCCGCCATGCACCAGCACAAGCGGATACTGAGTTTTCAGCTGTGCACAAACTTTTAATAAGGCATCTAAAGCGGCCTGATCCTGTAATAAACGGCCACCCATTTTCAGAACTAAAGGTGTCTGGCTCATTCTGCTGCTCCTGCGAATAAACCTGCGGTTTCAGGAGCGCCAAATTTAATATTGGCCGCCTGCATCGCCTGAGCGGCTGCACCTTTGAGCAAGTTATCAATAGCGGACACAATCACCAGTTGCTCACCATCCTGTTGCCAGTGAATGTCACAAAATGGTGTGCCTGCCACATCAGCCACATTAGGTGAATGTTTGACTAAACGCACTAATGGCTTAGCTGCATAAGCCTGCTGGAAAGTGGTTGCCACTTGCTCTGCAGTAACGCCAGATTTTAAAGTCACTACGCTGGTGGCCAGAATGCCACGTTTAAAGTTGCCTAAATGTGGCGTAAACACCACTTTGCGGCCTAAATTCTGTTCAATCTCTGGTCTGTGTCTGTGCTTAAAGAAGCCATAAGCATTTAAGCCGACTTCGCAAAAGGAGGTGTTTAATGCGGCTTTACGGCCTGCACCTGAGACACCGCTGGTGGCGTTGATTACAGGAATACAACCGTCGGCCACCAAGCCTGCTTTTAATAAAGGCAATAACGCCAGTGAGCAGGCCGTTGGGTAACACCCAGGCACAGAAACCAGCTGTGGCAACGGCTTATCTAACCATTCCATTAGTGAATACACAGCTTGATCCAGCAGTTCCGGATGCTGATGCTCGTAGCCATAATATTTCGGATACAAAGCCGGGTCTTTTAAACGGAAAGCGCCGGATAAATCAAACACGGCTATACCTTTGGCTAAAAGTAAAGGCGTGACTGCCTCACTGGCTTCGTGCGGTAAGGCTAAAAAGGCGACATCCAGCTTACCTGCCAGCTCTTCGACTAAATCGTCTGTCCATGGCTGCACCAGAATATCCACAACAGATTGATAACGCGGATATAAATTGGAAAAAGGTTCAGCAGCGCGGCCAGCGGATGCAAAAGCGTAACTCAACTCAAAATACGGGTTCCGTGCCAACATAACGGCCAATTCAGCGCCGCTATAGCCGGCAGCACCTAACACAGCGCTGCGCAGTTTGGTGGTAGAGGAAGTGGATTGAGTGGACATAGGTCGCTGAGTCTCCGAAAACAAAAATAATAAATTAAGGCCACGCCAAAAAAGAGTGGCCAGTGTAGTGGCTTCGTCATGCAGTTTCAAGAATTATTATGCTGAATTAGTGAATTTTTATTTTATTTAATTCATAAATTCAAACAAGCACCAGATCCACTGCAGAAAGACCACAGCTTAGACCAAAATGGCCCAAGGCAGAAGACTGTGTTAATGATTGGCTCCTATCAAAGACCCACAGCTTCGCCCTGAGGATCGATATTCTGGCCCGGCAGGCTACCCAACGCATCAGCGAAGCTTGAATAAAAACTCAAAATACCAGGCAGAGGTTGCACCTTGGCTTTGGCCAGAGTTTTTAGCGGTTGAAAGGTTAAGTCTGTCACCAATAAATGAATGCCCTGCTTTTCAGCCAGACTGACCAGTTTGGTAAAAGCGGAAAGTCCACCCGCATCCATCAAGGTCACGGCATCCATCACTAAAATAGCGCCTTGCTGCTGTTTGAGTTTGACCGATAGCTCACCAAAGACCCGGTCTGCGGCGGCAAAAAACAAAGGACCGCTGATCCGAAATGCTTTCCAGCCATCAGGCAAAGGCTCAGGCAGGTATTTTCTGTTATGACTGATATCCGCGACGCGGGTCATATCGGCCACTTGCTTCACAAAGAAAAACGCTGCGATGACCATGCCACAGCTAATGGCGATGACCATATCAAACAGCACGGTGCAACCAAAACAAATCAGAAAAATGATAATATCGTTGCGGGGCGCGGTTTTTAGCAAATGCACAGCTTTAGGTGCTTCACTCATATTCCAGGCGACCACCAGCAGCAAAGCAGCCATAGCCGCCATAGGCAAATAAGCCAATACAGGCGCCAGCACTAGCAAAGCCAATAACACCACCAACGCATGAACCATAGCGGCAATAGGCGACTGTGCGCCTGCCCGCACATTGGCTGCCGAGCGAGCCAAAGCTGCTGTTGCAGTAAAACCTCCTAAAAAAGGCGCCACTATATTGCCTATGCCCTGACCTAATAATTCGCTGTTCGCGCTGTGTCTGCGTCCTGTCATGCCATCCAAAACTACCGCACATAATAAGGATTCAATAGCACCTAACATGGCCATCGCAAAGGCCGCCCCAATTAAATCCTTCAGCATCTGAGTGCTGAACTCTAAGGCGTGACCATCAGGGCCTGGCTGCAACCAGGGCCAGCTGAATTCGGGTAACACGGCAGGAATACCCTGCCCTAACGAGCCATCTGGCAACAGATAACTAAATCGACTGCCAATGCTATCCAGCTCCAGCCCAAATTGTGTTAACGCCATGGCTAAGCCAGTTGCTATCAAAATTGCGGGTAAATGCGGCGGCAGAGGCAATTTAAGTTTTGGCCACACTAGCATTACAGCTAAAGTAACGGCAGCCACCAACAAGGATGGCCAATGCAGATCAGGTAAGGCCAAAGACAGTTGCTGTAGTTTTTCCAGATAATGTTCTGACATTTTGTCTATCGGTAAGCCAAACAGATCTTTGATTTGCAAAGTGGCGATCACCACTGCAATGCCGCTGGTAAAACCTAAAGTAACAGCTTCCGGGATATATTCGATAAAGCGGCCAAAACGCATAGCGGCCATGATGATCAGCATCACACCAGACAAGATAGTGGCCAGCAGTAAGCCAGCCAGACCATAACTTTGCGCCACAGGGTAGAGAATAACCACAAAAGCTGCTGTAGGCCCACTGATGCTGTAGCGCGACCCGCCAGTCAGCGCGATTAGAAAACCAGCAATAATGGCGGTATACAAGCCATATTGCGGCGGCACTCCACTGGCTATAGCCAGCGCCATCGCCAGTGGAATGGCGATAATACCTACGGTAATACCGGCCATCAGGTCCAGCTTAAAAGTGCCAAAACTGTACCCTTCAGCCAGAGATTCCCGCAGCGCATGACCAATACGCAAAGAGAATAAATAAGAGCGGTGCGACATCTGAATCCGTCCAGTAACAATACACAAGCTGAGTGTAACTAAGTCTAGCGGCTAAGGTGTTGATCTAGTGTAAAGATTCAGTCCTTTGGGACTAAAGTATAAGTTTCGACACTCTGATAGCTCACGCCCTGCACTGAGCTGATGGAGTGATACAAAGCCACTTCGGTACAAAGTAACTCTAGAGGCGGCGCAGGCTGGGGAAACAGAGTGCTCGACTGAAACTTACGGGCCAAAGTTACATGAGGCACAAAGTGCTCTGGCACTGGCGTATGCAGATATGGCAAAGCCAGTTGTTGCAACTGCTGTTGTAGTGCCATCAGAGCAGGGTTGGGCTTTGAGACTCCCAGATACAATATTTTCGCCTGGTTGAACTGAGAATACTGATCAAAACAGAGTTGAACCGGAGGATGTTCGCGAAGCAGTTCCAGGCTTTTTGACCATAACTCTTGTTGCGCAGTTACTGCTTGCGGGCCTAAAAAGACTAAGGTCAGATGCAGGTTGTCGACTGAATGCCACTTGGCATCAGGCCAGAGCCCTGGCTGCTGATAAGTATGCAGCAGCCTTTGTTGTGCCGGGCTGAACTTCAGACTTAAAAAACATCTGTCATCCAGCGTTACCCTGTTTTCAGGCACTCACAGCCTGAGGCCGTACCCCTAATAAGTGACAAATAGCGTAGGTCAATTCACTACGGTTTAAGGTGTAGAAGTGGAAATGATTCACGCCTTCGCGGCTTAACACTTTCACCATTTCCATGGCTATATTGGCTGCCACCAGGTTACGGGTTGTAGCGTCCTGCTCTAAACCTTCATACGCCTTGTTCATCCAACCCGGTATAGCCACATTGGTCATAGTGGCGAATTTCTGCAATTGCTGGAAGTTAGTCACAGGTAAAATGCCCGGTACTATCTCCACATCTATACCTACAGCGGCGCAGCGGTCGCGGTAACGTAAGTACTTTTCGGGGTCAAAAAAGAACTGGGTAATAGCACGTGAAGCACCGGCATCCACTTTGCGTTTTAAGTTCAGTAAATCAAACTGGGCATTCGGGGATTCAGGATGCACTTCTGGGTAAGCTGCTACCGAGATATCAAAGTCAGCCACTGAACGCAGGATCTCTACCAGATCGGCCGCATACAAAGCTGGCTTCTCTTTATTGCCCGGCGGCAAGTCACCACGCAACGCCACAATATGGCGAATACCATTGTCCCAGTAGTCTTTGGCAATACGCTCAAGTTCAGCACGGCTGGCATCGACGCACGTTAAATGCGGCGCCGCTATTAGGCCGGTACGCTGTTTAATGGACTTAATAATGTCATGGGTACGGTCACGTTCGCCCGAATTGGCACCATAAGTCACAGACACAAAAGATGGCGCCAAAGGCGCTAAACGCTCGATGGATTGCCATAGCGTATTTTCCATCTGTTGTGTTTTTGGCGGAAAAAACTCAAAACTAACGTTCACCTTGCCTGCCACATCCTGCAGGTTGCGGTTCATGGATTCGACATACTGTGCGCTGACAAAAGACATATTATTTCTCACTTCACCCAGGCGGCGGCCTGAGCCTGACTATGTTTAGCTGCTTTGGCAGCGGCAATTTTTTGTTTGGCTAAAATGGCTAAGTCGGCATGCACACCGCCAGCCGTGACCTGACGACCAGCGCCGGGGCCTTTTAACACCAATGGATTCTGTTGATACCAGTCGGACTCAATGACAAAAATATTGTCACAAGGCAAAATAGCCGCCAGCGGATTTGTCTGTTCGACAGCCACTAAAGACACCTGCGCTTTGGCTTTGCCTGCTTCAATCTTTAAATCGGCGACATAACGTAAGACTTTACCCGCAGCCTGAGCTTGTTGCTGTAGCTTAGCTAATTCCTGATCAAGCACTTCACGACCAGCCCAAAAGTCTGCAATGCTGCCTGAGCTTAACGAAGCAGGTAGTAAAGGCTCCAATTCAATCTGATCAATGTCTAGATCTAAATCCAGTTCACGGGCTAGCACCAGCAATTTACGTTGCACATCTTTACCTGATAAATCATCCCTTGGGTCCGGTTCTGTTAAACCTAACTGCTGAGCTTGCTGCACAAAGTCAGAAAAGGCTTTACTGCCATCAAACTTTGCCAGCAACCAGGACAAAGTACCGGAAAAAATACCGCTGATGCGATGCACCGTATCGCCACTACTTTTTAATTCCTGCAATAAACGTTGCACAGGCAAACCAGCACCAACAGTGGTATTGCTCAGCCATTGCACCTGCTGCTGTTCTGCTGCTTGTTTAATTTGCTGATACTGCGCCAGTGGTAAGGTCACGCCTTGTTTATTCGCACTGATTAAATCTAACCCCGCATTGATAAACTGAGGATAACGTTCAGCGAAAGCGCGACTTGGCGTTAAATCCACCAGTACTTTAGGTTCAGGCAGTTGTTGTAAGGCCAGCTCGAGCTGCTCTTCAGTATAAGCAGGAGCTAAAGCCAGTGCCTGTTGCCAGTGGTGAATATCAATCTTTTCGGCAAACAGCGCCTGACGGGAATTAAATAACCCGGCCAGCTTTAAATTGATTTGACCGGCAAAAGCTTGTTGTTGCTTTGCTAATAAAGCTAAAAACTCAGCCCCTACGTTACCAGTGCCTGCCACTACAACATTCAGTTGCACTTGAGTCGGCAGCAATAACTGATGCAGCTCTGTCAGTTCCAAGGAGGTTAAAGCGCTTTGGAATAACCATAAAGCCAGTTGCTCGTCTTCAAAATGAAAAGCTGCTTGCTGACGGTCTAACCAGCGCCCTGCGGCCGCATTGACTTGTTTTTGCTGACGGGCAGCAGGCTTGACCCAGACCACAGCATGAAAAGCTTGTGGATTCACCCGGGCAAAGACCTGTTGGCTCGCCAGGTAACTTAATAAGCTGTCCACTTGATGGCTGGCGACTATCCACTGATCCGCTGCCTGAGGGGCTGCAAAGACGGTAATTTGCAGGGCAGAAGCCACAGTTGCCGCAGTTAATTTACAACTTGCCGGCACTGTCACTAAGGCCGCTTGTGTTAGGTCAGTTAAAAACTGCACTTCAATAGCGGCT
Organism: Rheinheimera sp.; assembly: GCF_020217005.1. Taxonomy (GTDB): domain Bacteria; phylum Pseudomonadota; class Gammaproteobacteria; order Enterobacterales; family Alteromonadaceae; genus Pararheinheimera. The sequence goes on from NZ_JAIWOI010000074.1 coordinate 7,838, forward strand.
TGTTGGCTGACTTTACAGCCCGGATGACCAGGGTCAAAACTGCTGCGTACTATTAAATCGGCGGGAGCATCCAATAAAGGACTTAAAGTTTTAGCATGTAATACCGGGTTACCCAACTGAGCCAAAGTTAAAGCCTGTTGCCATGGTACCTGACGGTAAGCCCGGGCTGAGGGCACTTTACGCGGATCGGCACTGTAAATTGCGTCCACATCAGTCCAGATATGAATAGCCTGAGCTTTGACTAAACGCCCTACTATAGTGGCTGAGTAATCGCTGCCATTGCGGCCTAAGGTGATGCTGTTACCTTGTAAATCGCGGGCTATATAACCTGTCACTACTTTAATACCGCTGATCTGAAAAGGCGCTAACCATGAAGACGACACTTCGTATTGCACTTCACTGCCGTCTAAACGCAAAAAATCCCTCGCATCAATAGCAGTGGCAGTCAGACCTTGTTGATTCAATAAAGCGGCCAATAACTGACTGGATAAACGCTCACCTATGGCCAGTACGTCGTTGAATTGGTTGGTCGCTAAATAACCTGGCACCTGTGCAAGCCAGTTTTGTACTTTGGCTGTCAAACTGGCTGAGTTTTGTTCATTTAAAGTGCGCTGAATAAGTAAAGCCAGCTTTTCCGTCAGTTGCTGTAACAGCACAGCAAAAAGCTCAGGCTGCTGACGGCTGTCGATTAACGCCAACAACTCATCGGTGGTGTCGCCAGGCGCAGATACCACCACCCAGGCTTCTGGCTCTTTTGCCACAATAGCGGCAACCGCAGAAAAACGTTCAGCACTGGCTAAGCTGCTGCCGCCAAACTTATGCACCGTGTTTTTATGATTTAAAGTACTACTCATCACTCACCACCTACCACAACACACTAAGAGCCGGGTTTAACCTGAATTGCTGCTGTTCGTTTTTTTCTGCAACACTAGCTTGTTCTGACTGCTGGAGTTGCGGTTTAGTGTTTTGCTTTAGCGCTGCATCTACAGCAGCAAAAGCCTGTGCCAGATCGGCTATTAAATCCTGTGCTTCTTCAATACCTACAGATAAACGAATTAAAGTCGGGCCTATGCCAGCGGCTTTTTGTGTGGCTGCATCCAAAGAGGCATGAGTCATGGAACCTGGATGGCAAATTAAGCTTTCAATCCCCCCCAACGACTGGGCCAAAGTGAAACACCGCAGTGCTTCGAAAAATACCGGTAAATAGGCTTCGTCTGCGGCTAAATCAAAACTCAGCATGGAACCAAAGCCATGTTGCTGCGCCTTGGCAATGGCATGACCCGGATGGTCTTTGAGACCCGGGTAATAAATCCGGCCAACCAGTGGTTGTTTTTGCAGATAATCCACTACCAACTCAGCGTTCTGCTGATGCTGTTTAATACGGGGTAATAAAGTACGAAGGCCACGTAAGGTCTGGTAAGCATCAAAAGCGCCACCTGTGACCCCTAAACAGTTCGCCCACCATTTCAGCTCATCACCCACTGCTGCATCTTTGGCAATTAAAGCTCCGCCTACAATATCGCTATGGCCATTAATAAATTTGGTCGTGGAATGAACCACAATGTCAGCACCCAAGGCGATAGGGTTTTGCAAAGCCGGTGATAAGAAGGTGTTATCTACCACCAGAATGGCGCTCAGTGCTTTTGCTAATTCAGCCGCAGCTTTTACATCAGTAATTTGCAGCAATGGGTTACTTGGAGTTTCCACCCAAATCATTTTAGGCTGGGCTGCTTTAATTTGTTCTGCCCAGTTAGCTTGCTGAAAATTCACCACCACCAGCTTAAAAGCTTTTTTGCGATTCGCTAAATTCAGGAATAAACGATAACTGCCGCCGTAACAATCATGGGGGATCACTAAAGTATCTTCCGGACCAATTAGTTGCAGCGCCAGCAAACAAGCGGACATGCCAGTGCCGGTAATTAAACCTTTGGCACCACCTTCGAGCTCTGCCAACGCATCGCCTAATAAATCCCTTGTTGGGTTATTCGAGCGTGAATAATCGTATTTGCCCGGCTGTTTAAAGGCTTTAAGTTCATAAGTTGAGGTTAAATACAAAGGCGGCGTCACAGCGCCATAAGCTGAGTCCTGCGCTATTCCGGCGCGGGCTGCTATAGTGGCAGAGTGTTGTTTGCTCATATAAAACCTCAAATTTAGATGTTTAGA
>NZ_JAIWOI010000075.1 GCF_020217005.1 Rheinheimera sp.
CGTCTAAAAGTATACCCAGCAAAAATAAGAAGTCAAAACATTTAGACGTCTGTACTATTAAATCTTGCGCAGAGTTTGTACTCGGGAGTATAAAGAAGTAAAATTTCGTCCAATTACGTGCAGAGCGTAGCAAAGGTCAGCAGACCATATAACTAAATTCAATCAAGGTATCCCTATGGCAAAGTGGAATGGTGAGTATGTTCACCCTTATGCGGAACACGGAAAGAAGTCCGAACAGGTGAAAAAGATTACAGTCTCTATCCCGTTGAACGTATTGAAAGTGTTAACAGATGAAAGAACCCGCCGCCAGGTCAACAACCTGCGTCATGCCACCAACAGCGAATTGTTATGTGAAGCGTTTTTGCATGCCTTCACTGGTCAGCCTTTGCCTGCAGATGAAGATTTACGCAAAGACAACCCACATCAAATCCCAGTGGAAGTGCGCAACATATTAACCAGTATGGGTAAGCCAATTCCTGAGATCCAGGAAGCTGATTCAGACGAAGAGTAATTAAAAATGGGGTCAGATCACATTATTTGCTGAGCAAATAATGTGATCTGACCCCATTTTTATATTTAGAGCATATAGTTTTCAGGCATTGGTAAACGCGCCACTCCTGATGCCACGGCGGCTTCAGCTACAGCGCGGGCAACACGGGATAATAAACGTGGGTCCATTGGTTTTGGAATAATATACTGTGCACCAAACTCCAGCCTATCCACTTGAGCCGCTGTTAATACAGCCGTCGGTACAGCTTCTTTGGCAATAGCACGAATCGCATGCACTGCTGCCAGTTTCATTTCATCGTTAATGACCTTGGCACGTACGTCCAAAGCACCACGGAAAATAAAAGGGAAACACAGCACATTGTTGACCTGGTTCGGGTAATCCGAACGTCCTGTCGCCATAATTAAATCGCTACGCTGGGCATGAGCCAGTTCAGGTTTAATTTCCGGATCCGGATTTGAGCAGGCAAAAATCACCGGCTTCTCTGCCATCAGTTTTAAGGCTTCGGCTGGCAGGGCATCAGGTCCAGATACACCCACAAATACATCAGCGCCCTCCATTGCATCTTCCAGCGTGCGTTTGTCGGTATTGTTGGCAAACAGCTCTTTGTATTTATTCAAGTCGTTACGACGAGTGTGGATCACGCCTTTAGTGTCGAGCATATAAATATGTTCACGCTTAGCACCACATTTGATCAGCAGCTCCATACAGGCAATAGCTGCTGCACCTGCACCTAAACAAACAATCACTACTTTGCTGATCTCTTTGCCCTGAATTTCCAGCGCATTCAGCAAACCTGCCGCTGTCACTATGGCTGTGCCGTGCTGATCGTCATGAAACACCGGAATGTTACAGCGTTTAATCAGCTCTTTTTCAATTTCAAAACACTCAGGAGATTTAATATCTTCGAGGTTAATACCGCCAAAGGTGTCGGCGATGTTGGCCACAGTATCGATAAACTCTTCCGTAGTGCGGTGAGTTACTTCGATATCAATAGAATCAAGGCCGGCAAAACGCTTAAACAACAAAGCTTTACCTTCCATCACAGGCTTCGACGCCATAGGTCCTAAGTTGCCTAAACCCAAAATAGCTGTACCATTGCTAATCACGGCCACCAGGTTGCCTTTGCCGGTATATTTGTAGACGTCATCAATATTATTAGCAATTTCACGCACAGGCTCAGCCACACCAGGGCTATAAGCCAAAGCGAGATCTTTGACAGTTTCAGCAGGTTTGCTGATTTCAATACTGATTTTTCCGGGTTTAGGCTCGGCGTGATACTTCAGCGCCTGTTCTCGAAAGTCTGACATAGGTAAAAGGTTCCATCAGTAGGTATGCCCTGTGGGCTATTATGTTTTACCCTTGGTATTTGAAGCTACGACTTCGTTAACAATGAGCTCTCCCCTCAGTCAGATAGCCAGACTGTGCTTGTGGGATCTAACGCTCTCGTCGCCTGCCTGCAACTCCAATGACCTTGGGTATGCGTGCTGTGAGTTGCGATACAACCCAAAAGCTGGCTCATTCTAAAGAGCAATCTTGCCCTTTAGAATCGCTAAAATTCAGATCGTACCAGTCATCATCTCCAGATCCGCAGAAGCTGCCCCAGGGTTTTCACTGTTTCTCCAGACTTTTTGTAGGGTAAGCCTGTACCTTTCAGACTGCTGAAAACTTCAACAGTGCCGCTCTGCCTCTTTGTTATAACAAGTTTTATCGAGAGCGCCAAGGACTAAAACCCAACTGATCTGACCAGATAAAGACCAATTGCACAGGAATGCAATTTAACCCCATCTTTAACCGGATAATAGTGTAGGAAAACTGATTAGCTATGCAGAAAACATTAAATTAAAAACAAAAAACAATGAAAAATCAAACAGATAGAAGCACCCATGAATAAATAATAAGCAAACAGGCTATGCACTAATAATTTTTCGGACTGCAAAAAGTAAAGGCCGGAAACCGGCCTTTTAACAGAGATATGAACCAATCACAACGAAGGAGTATTCTCGCCTTCTTTTTCAATCACTTCAGGTAACAAATCTTCGCGGCTTGCACCCAATAACACCGCAATGGAGCTTGCTACGTAAATAGATGAATAAGTACCTATCGCGATACCAAACAGCAAAGCTGCAGCAAAGCCGTGTAACAAAGGGCCACCTAAATAAAACAGTGCCACCAATGACAAGGCTGTAGTGCCAGACGTTATGGTAGTTCGACTTAAAGTCGAAGTAATAGCATCGTTGACAGTTTCTTCTACGCTAGCTTCGCGCAATTTCCGGAACATTTCACGGATCCGGTCAAACACTACGATAGTGTCGTTGATGGAATAACCAATCAACGCCAGTAAAGCTGCCAGAACTGTTAAGTCTACTTCCATACCTGTCACAGAAAACATGCCTAAGGTGACTATGACGTCATGGATCAAAGCGACCACTGAACCTACTGAATACCGCCATTCAAAGCGGAAAGCCACGTACATCATGATACCGATAAAAGATGCCAGCAAAGCCAGCATACCATCTTCTTTCAGCTCATCACCTACGGCTGCACCAACCACTTCAACCCGACGCTTGGTCACCTCACCTTTTTCAACTTTTTGAATAGAGCTGATAATTTGCTCGCCAATTACGGCTTGATCTACATCGGCGCGAGGCGCGATTCGGATCATGACTTCAGTTGAAGTACCAAAATATTGAACTACCGCATCAGAAAATCCGTCAGCAGCCAAAGCAGTACGAATTTTAGGCAAGTCAGCTTGTTGTTCAAAACCAGCTTCGACTACGATACCACCGGTGAAGTCCAGGCCAAAGTTAATGCCTTTAGTGAAAATGCTGAACAACGAACCCAGCACCAGCAGTAAAGAAAATATGATGGCTGGCGATTTGAAACGCATAAAATTCAGCGGTTCTTTAAAATGAAGAAGTCTCATCATAATTCCTTATATAGGTAATTTATCTACTTTACGGCCACCCCAGATCAGATTGACAAACAATCTGGATACAGTCACAGCAGTAAAGATGGAAGTGATAATACCTATAGCTAAAGTCACAGCAAAACCTTTGACCGGGCCTGAACCTAAACCAAACAGAATGATGGCCACTAAGAAGGTGGTGATGTTGGAGTCGGTGATAGTAGCAAAAGCTTTGTTATAGCCTTCGTGGATAGCTTGTTGTACTGAACGTCCATTCTCAATTTCTTCGCGAATACGTTCATTGATCAATACGTTAGCATCAACGGCCATACCTATGGTCAGTAGAATACCGGCCATACCGGGTAAAGTCAGAGTAGCGCCAGGCACCATAGACAATACGCCGATCAGCAAGACTACGTTGCTGGCCAAAGCCAGATTGGCAACCATACCTACGCCTTTGTAGTAAATCGCCATAAAGATCACTGTCAGCAACATACCCACCATAATAGCGTTGGTACCCAGCTCAATGTTCTCCTGCCCCAGACTTGGACCTATGGTGCGTTCTTCTACAATCTGAATAGGGGCAATCAAAGCACCGGCGCGTAATAACAGTGCCAGGTTTTGTGCTTCAGCCGGGCTGTCCACGCCTGTGATTCGGAAGCTGCGACCTAAGCGTGCCTGAATAGTGGCCACGTTAATCACTTCTTCTTTTTTCTCAAGGATAGTGCGGCCTTGCGCATCCTTTTTATCCGTAGGTTTGTATTCAATGAATACGGTCGCCATTGACTTACCAATAGCTTCTTTCGTGGCTTGCGAGAAAGTATTACCGCCTTTGGCATCCAGGTCGATATTCACCTGAGGACGGCTGTATTCGTCGAAGCTGCTGTTGGCGCCAATAATATGGTTACCTGTCAGCATCACGCGTTTTTGCAACAATACCGGACGTCCCTGACGGTCGTTATACAGCTGAGCATTAGGCGGAACACGACCATCAATAGCACTTTGTAAATCACCGGCTTCATCCACCATACGGAATTCAAGAGTGGCTGTGGCACCTAAAATTTCTTTGGCGCGGGCTGTATCCTGTACACCTGGTAGCTGCACTACAATACGTTCAGCGCCCTGACGCTGCACCAGAGGTTCAGCCACACCAATAGCATTGACACGATTACGGATAATAGTGATGTTTTGCGCTACAGCGTCTTCGCGTAAAGCTTTTACTTTGACGTCACTAAAACCAGCCACTAAAGTCAGCTCGTCAGTTTCGGTGAAAGTCATGTCACGATCTTTAGCACTTAACAAAGTTTTAGCGGCAGCTAAATCTTCCGCTGTGCGGAAACTCAGGTTGACCTTTAAATTTGGCACATCAGCAGTTACAGCACGGTAACGGACTTTAGCTTCGCGCAAATCAGTACGGTACAGCAGCACTAAATCGTTGACGTTTTTTTCCATCGCGGTTTTCATGTCCACTTCCATCAGGAAATGCACACCACCACGTAAGTCCAGACCCAACTTCATTGGAGCTGCGCCTATAGCATCCAGCCAGGCTGGAGTCGCAGGAGCCAGATTTAATGCGGTCACAAAGTTGTCACCCAAAGTTTCATTGGCAACTTCACGGGCTTTTAACTGATCTTCAGTGTTTAAAAAACGCACCAGCACCTGGCCTTTTTCTAATACAGCTGACTTAGGTGTTAAACCTTGTTCTGTAAAAGCTTTTTGCAGTTGATCCACAGTTTGCTGTGTGACGTCAGCTCCCCGGGTCGCGTTGATTTGTAAAGACGGATCGTTGGGGTACAGATTCGGCAGGGCGTACAGCATGCTGACGCCCAAAACGATAATCACCAATAAGTACCGCCAGATGGAATTCTGGTTTAACACATTAAAATCCTTTTACAGTGATTTCATCGTGCCTTTCGGCAGTACGGCAGCGATAGCAGATTTTTGCACTGTCACTTCAGTAGTATCGTTTAAGGCGATAGCAACAAAATCTTTATCTTCTGCAATTTTTGCGATTCGGCCTACTAAGCCACCTTGGGTTAACACTTCATCACCTTTGCCTAAAGCGGCCATCAGATTCTTGTGCTCTTTGACTCTTTTTGCTTGTGGACGGTAGATCAGAAAGTAAAATATCAGACCAAAAGCCACCAGCATGATCAACAAGTCCCAACCACCGCCTGCAGGAGCTGCAGCTGGAGCGTTAGCGTATGCATTGGATATAAATAAACTCATTACATGTCCCCTAAAATTAAAAATGAAAGTTTAAAAAACGAAATCTTATTGTTCTAACAGACTGGCTTCCAACTGTGGTACATCCATACCACGTTTCCGGTAAAACTCAGCCACAAATTCTTCCAGCTTTTGCTCGGCTATGGCCGCACGCAAGCCCTGCATTAACTTCTGATAATGATGCAGATTATGAATGGTGTTCAAACGCGCACCCAAAATCTCATTACATCGGTCTAAGTGGTGTAGATATGACCGAGAATAATTTTTACAAGTGTAGCAATCACATTCTGCGTCTAAAGTTGAAGTGTCATCTTTATGTTTGGCATTGCGGATCTTGATCACACCTGTACTGACAAACAAATGACCGTTGCGGGCATTTCGGGTTGGCATCACGCAGTCGAACATATCTATACCGCGGCGCACCGCTTCGACTATATCTTCCGGTTTACCCACACCCATTAAATAACGTGGCTTATGCTGTGGCATCTGACCTGTGGTGTGATTAAGGATTTTAATCATATCCTCTTTCGGCTCACCGACAGATAAACCGCCAATGGCATAGCCGTCAAAACCAATCTCTTCCAAACCCTGTAACGACACGTCACGCAAGTTCGGATACATACCGCCCTGAATAATACCAAACAACGCCGACGGATTATCGCCGTGCGCGTCTTTACTGCGTTTTGCCCAGCGCAGTGACATTTCCATCGACTTTTTCGCTTGCTGTTCTGTCGCAGGGTATGGCGTACATTCGTCAAAAATCATCACTATGTCTGAACCTAAATCACGTTGCACCTGCATAGAACGCTCAGGAGTTAACATAATTTTCTCACCATTCAGTGGCGAGCGGAAAGTGACACCTTCCTCTTTGATTTTTCGCAGTTCACCTAAACTGAACACCTGAAAACCACCAGAGTCCGTCAGAATAGGTTTTTGCCAGTGCATAAAATCATGCAAATCACCATGTTTTTTGATGATTTCAGTGCCTGGGCGCAGCATTAAATGGAAGGTATTGCCTAAACAGATTTGTGCACCTGTAGCTTCCAGTTCTTCAGGCGTCATACCTTTGACCGTGCCATAAGTACCCACAGGCATAAATGCAGGAGTTTCGACTATGCCGCGCTCGAATACAAGACGGCCACGACGGGCTTTGCCGTCGGTTTTTAATAATTCAAATTTCACGTTTGACCTCAGTATCTGCCAGAAAAACAGTCCGGCTTTTTTCGCGCCCGATTGTAGCAGAAGCAAAGGCTAAACCCCACCCTAACCTTTGTACTTGGCACTGCAGCTTTGTTGACTTCGCTCCTCGCCCCAGTCACATAGTAATCTATGCTCCTGGGGTCTCGCTCACTTGTCGCCGCGCATCAACACCAATTACTTTGGTTATCAATCCTGACCTATAAAATAAGCATCGCGTCGCCATAAGAGTAGAAACGATACTCCTGTTCTATAGCGGTTTGATAAGCCTGCATCACATAGTCTTTTTGGCTAAAGGCGCTAACCAGCATAATGAGAGTAGATTCAGGCAAATGGAAGTTGGTGATTAAGCCATCTATCACCTGGAACTGATAGCCAGGGTAAATAAAAATTTTGGTATCACCGCTGTATGGCTGTAACTTTTTGTTTTGCTGCAACGCAATCTGAGCCGCGGATTCCAACGAACGCACTGAAGTCGTACCTACTGCAATGACTCTGTTACCGCGGGCTTTACAGGCAGCAATAGCATCAACTACAGCCTGATCCACTTCAATGTATTCAGCATGCATTTGGTGGTCGAGCACATTATCGACCCGCACTGGTTGAAAAGTACCGGCACCTACATGCAAAGTAACAAAAGCAAACTCAATGCCTTTGGCTTTAAGCGCCGCCAACAAAGGTTCGTCAAAATGTAAGCCTGCCGTAGGTGCTGCGACAGCGCCTGGCTTCTGGTTATAGACAGTCTGATAACGTTGTTTATCTTCATCGCTGTCAGGCCTGTCTATGTAAGGAGGCAGCGGCATATGACCTAACCTTTCCAGCATATTCAGTAGAGGCTCCTCACCCAACAACTCCAGCTCAAACAACGTATCCTGACGTTGTAGCATTTGCAGTCTGGTGTCGTCATCCAGCAGAATAATGCTGCCTGGCTTAGGGGCTTTACTGGCACGAACATGCGCCAGAAAACGCCTGTTATCCAGTATCCTTTCTACCAGTATTTCTACCTTACCACCTGACTCTTTCTGACCAAATAATCGGGCAGGTATCACGCGGGTGTTGTTGAACACCAGCAGGTCACCAGCTTGTAATTCGTTGAGCACATCAGTAAACACCAGATGAGACAATTCACCGGTCTGACGCTGCATTTTCAACAACCTGCTGCTGGAACGTTGTGCTTTAGGAAAACGTGCGATCAGCTGCTCAGGCAGCTCAAAAGAGAAGTCTTTTACTTGCATAGAATATAAGTCCGCTTTACCGACAAACTATAAATAGCCAAACTTGAGTTCAGCAGTGCCACCATCAGCTATATCATTCGCCCTTGAAGTTGTCGCTATGTTGACTGTGCTATCTCTTCTCAGTCACATAGCTTTACCATGCACCTGGGGTCTCACTGGCTTGTCGCCTCGCCGAAATTTCAAGTCATTTGGCTATATAGCTATGGCGCGCGCAGTGTAGCTGAAAATAGCGCGTTAATCAGCGCATTTTTGCTGTAAAACTTCAGTGATCAATTGCGCCATCTGACGATAGCTACGCAGTTTACTGGACGTAGGCCGCCATGCCACGCCAATATCGCGATAAGCCTGACCAGAACCAGGTTTTTGCGCTATTAATTCAGTACCCCGCAACAAACCACTGTTGATCGCCATCTGAGGCATAAAAGTCACACCAAGTTTGTTGTTCACCATCTGGCTTAAGGTGTGCAAACTAGTAGCGAAAAAAGGATTAACCTTACGGTTATCATCCAGCTCACAGGCCTTTACTGCGTGACCCGTCATACAGTGTTCGCGCTCCAGCAGAAAGATACTCTCATCCGGCCATTGGCTGATGTCTTGCTGAAAGCCCCTGTCCAGCCAGTCTTTATGCAGCACCAGTTTAAAGGGGTCCTGTGCCAGCACTTCTGTATGTAATGTGCCCGTATCGTACGGCAGAGCCAGCAGCACTAAATCTAAACGCCCCTCAATTAGTGACTGTAATGAGTTTTCAGTGGTGTCTTCACGCAATAATAACTGCAATTCAGGGAAACGTTCGCGGGCTAAAGCCATCACTTCACTCAGTACAAAAGGCGCTATGGTTGGGATACAGCCTAAGCGCAAAGGACCAGCCATAGGTTTGCCCTGACACTTGGCAAATTCGGTCAGCTCTTCACATTGCTCCACTATATAACGCGCCTGCCGCACTACATCTTCACCCAGTGGGGTAAAAATAAAAGTCTTGTGATCACGCTCTAATAATTGCGCGTTCATGGTTTCTTCTAAGTTGGCAATGGCTGCACTTAAGGTGGACTGTCCTATGTAACAAGCCTCAGCAGCACGACCGAAATGCTGATGCTCATGCAGGGCCAACAGATACTGCAACTGTTTAATACTGGGGACACGCTTCATCTTTTATTCCGATGATTAAACTTGGTTAACACCAATTTAATCGAATAAAACCAAAAAGCAAAGCCACAACACCAGATCTTGTGACAAAAGACAGTGTTTAAAATCAGAGCATAGTGACTATGGTACGACAGGGCCAGGCCGGATAAAGCATTGCCAGTAGTTTGGCAATGCCCGGAGAGCGCCAGTGACTCTTTCCTCTGGCCGGAAGACGCCATGGATGGATGCTATCATCGCAACAATGTTCCCGGCAGTTGCGACATACCGCAGTTTCCCGGACATAAAAAAATCCCGGCTCCAAGCCGGGATTCCTTATCAAACAAGGTCGAACATCAGGCGCCAAACAAAGCCTTAATAATATAGAAAAATACGATAGCTAAGGCTGCACCTACAGGTAAAGTAACTACCCATGAAATAAAGATATTCCGGATAACACCCAGGTTCAGTGCTGCTATACCACGGGCCATACCTACACCTAAAACTGCCCCCACTAAGGTTTGGGTGGTAGAAATAGGCAAGCCTATCCCAGAGGCAATGACTACTGTACTGGCCGCAGCAATTTCAGCAGCAAAACCACGGCTTGGCGTCAGGTGAGTAATATTTTCCCCTATGGTACGAATCACTTTGGCACCTAAGGTTGCCAAACCTATCACTATACCTACGGCACCCAAAGGTAAAATCCACCAGTCTAAGGCCACCTTATCCAGAATTTGGCCGCCAGACTGAATAATACCAACCACAGCAGCCAGAGGCCCTATAGCGTTAGCTACGTCGTTTGAACCG
>NZ_JAIWOI010000076.1 GCF_020217005.1 Rheinheimera sp.
TGTGCAAAGGCCATACAACAGGCTGTAAATACCATCAGGATGCCAAAAATGCGCTCAACGTTATTAAAGTGCATTTCTTTGTCTGCTTCCGGGTCGATTTTCAGGCGGCTGATAGCAATTTTACCAATCAGACCAACAAACAAAGCAATTCCCAGACATAACAGCAAACCTTCGCCTGTGCTCAGCTTTAAGCCAACGTGCTTTAAACCTTTGGTTACAGTCACAAACGCCATAATAAACGCGGCAAATACCATATAAAAAGGCACGTATTTTTTTGCAGCTTCCAATGGATTATCTGTATCAAAAATCAAGCGCTGAGCACTCATAAAGATCAAATAAGCCAGAATACCGGACAGTACAGGAGTGACGACCCAGCTGCCCACTATGCTGCTGACTTCATCCCAATGCACATATTCCATACCTACGCCAACAGAAGCGAAACCAATAATGGCACCCACAATAGAGTGAGTGGTTGATACGGGCCAGCCAAAATGGGTGGCCACTAACAACCAGGTACCAGCAGCAAGCAACGAAGCAATCATGCCGTATACCAGTAACTCCGGCACAGCTTTAAAGGCTTCAGCGTCGACTATGCCGCTGCGGATCGTAGAGGTTACTTCGCCACCAGCTAACCAGGCACCGGCAGCTTCAAAAATGGCCGCGATAATTAACGCTTGTTTCAGAGTTAAGGCTTTAGAGCCTACAGAGGTTCCCATAGCGTTGGCAACGTCATTCGCACCCACGCCGTAGGCCATAATAAAGCCAAACACAGCGGCAGTAATAATCAGCAATAAGCCGTATTGAGAAATAATATCCATCGTCGAATTACCTTAAGAATTAACGGGCCAACATGATTTCGAGTCGTGAACCTACTTTTAAGGCTGAATCAGCTAAATCGCCAACCCACTCTAAAGTGCGGTACAGGAACATCACATCAACCGGATTCATTTCGGCTTCTGCCTTACGGACAAATTTGCGCAGACTGATTTGCAGTTGGTCTGTGTCGTGCTCGATTTCATCGATACGTTCAACCATTTTGATCACCAAATCGACTTCACGCCCACGGAAACCAGTTTCCAGCAGCTCATCCAATTCGTTGATGGCTTCACAGGCCAATTCGACGGCGTCGATGCAACGCTGTAAATAGGCTTTAAATTCGACCTGAATAGGGGCCGGAATTTCTAACTCACGACCTAAAACACGACCGGTGATATCTTTGGCTTTGTTAGCAATTTTATCCTGCTGCGATACCAGTTCTAACAAGTCCGTTCTGTCGACGGGTAAAAACAAGCCACGTGGTAAATGCACACGGATATCACGTTTTAATTTGTCTGCATCTTTTTCTAAAGCTACAAGCGCCTTACGAACTTCGGCTGCTTTTTCCCAATCCCTTACAAAAACTGCGTCAAAAAATGGCAGTAATAACAAGCTGGCATCAAATACCTTTTTGATGTGCTCTTCTAAAGGCTTGATTGGTGATTTCGCAAAAACCGCCAAAAAGTGATTTGGCATAAGTGTGCCTCTTGCTGTTGAGTTAATGAAAACCGGCGCGCATTGTACTGCAATCAAGATGTAATAAAAACGTCTTATACAGCAGTAATAAAAAAAGCCTGATAAACCATAGGTTTTATCAGACTTTTATGACAGGTTTACGGGTAGTTTTTTAACTACGGGCGTCTTGCTCTAACTTTTCATCATCCGCATGACGCACGTCTTTCCCTTTCACCAGAAAAACAATGTATTCAGCGACATTTTTACAGCGATCGCCAATACGTTCCATAGAGCGGGCAGACCACAATACATTCATTATTTTAGGAATAGAACGTGGGTCTTCCATCATATAAGTCATTAACTGACGGGTGATGGCCTCGTATTCACGGTCAACTTTTCTGTCTTCACGGTGCACCGCCAATGCCGCTTCGACATCCATACGGGCAAAAGCGTCTAATACATCATGCAGCATTTGCGCGACATGACGGCCCATATTATCCAGATTGACCAACAAATCCTGCTGCGCACTATTAAAAGACTCCAATGCCACTTTTGCAATACGCTCAGCTTCGTCACCAATACGCTCTAAATCAGATATGGTTTTGATAATAGCCATAATCAAACGTAAATCACTGGCTGCAGGCTGACGCTTGGCAATAATACGGGTGCACTCGTGGTCAATTTTTATTTCCCAGTCGTTGACCTTTAAGTCATTGGCAATCACCTGACGAGCTAACTCAGCATCACTGCCGGCAATGGCGTTTAGTGCATCAGCCAGCTGTTGTTCAATCAAACCGCCCATCGCCATTACATGGTTGCGAACCTGTTCAATTTCTTCATTAAACTGGCTGGAAATATGTTTAGTTAAGTTCATTTTGTCCATCGCGCTCTCCTCCAATACCCCTAGTGCGTGCTGACGCTGCTTTGAGACTGCTGCTTCCCCCTGGTTTCACTGCCTTTTGTATTCAGGGGCCTGCTGGTTTATTGTCTTACTGCAACTTCCATGACTCTGGGTACGACGTTAATTAGTTAACCAAAACGGCCTGTGATGTAATCTTCAGTTTGTTGCTGCGATGGATTAGTAAACATCTTATTGGTGGCATCAAACTCAATTAAATCACCCATATACATAAAAGCAGTATAGTCGGATACACGGGCGGCCTGTTGCATATTGTGGGTTACAATCACAATAGTGTATTTATCTTTGAGCTCATAAATCAGCTCTTCAATTTTCAGTGTGGAAATTGGATCCAACGCTGAAGCTGGCTCATCAAGCAGTAAGACTTCAGGCTCAATAGCGATAGCGCGGGCAATGACCAGACGTTGTTGCTGACCACCAGACAAACCAAAAGCATTGTCATGCAAACGATCTTTGACTTCATTCCATAAAGCAGCACCTTTTAATGAGGTTTCAACCACCTCATCCAGTACACGTTTGTCTTTAACACCTTGCAAACGCAAGCCGTAGGCTACGTTTTCATAAATGCTTTTTGGAAAAGGGTTAGGCTTCTGGAATACCATACCTACCTGACGACGCAATTCGGCCACATCAACTTTCGGATCATAAATATTCTGTCCGTCCATTAAAATCTGACCTTCAATACGGCAGATATCTACCAGGTCGTTCATCCGGTTAAAACAGCGCAATAAGGTCGACTTACCACAACCTGAAGGACCGATAAAAGCAGTCACGCGTTTTTCCGGTATTGTCATATTGATGTTTTTTAATGCCAGAGCATCACCGTAGTACAGCTTCAGGTCGTTCACCTGAAGTTTGATTTTTTCGTCCGACAGTTTCAATTCGGTTTCTACGGGTGGAGCTGTTAATTTATCTTGATTCATCTTCATTACCATTCTATGAATTTGGTCTGCGAAATTGGCTTCTGCATTCAGGTCTTCATAGGCCTGCAATGCAGGCCATGGGCTTTCTAATCGGCGTCGCTGCGGTATTTCTCACGTAATCTGTTACGCATATAAATAGCAGCCATATTCAGCACCACAATCAATAACACCAGGACAAGAGCCGTGGCATAAAGCAGAGGACGCGAAGCTTCAACGTTTGGACTCTGGAAGCCCACATCAAACACATGGAAGCCTAAGTGCATGATTTTTTGGTCTAAATGAACAAATGGGAAATTGCCATCTATAGGTAAAGTCGGAGCCAACTTCACCACTCCAACCAACATCAGCGGAGCTACTTCACCAGCAGCACGGGCCACCGCCAGAATTAAACCTGTCATCATAGCCGGAGTTGCCAGTGGCACTACCACTTTCCATAAAGTTTCAGATTTGGTTGCCCCTAAAGCCAGACTACCCATACGAATAGTACTTGGAATACGGGATAAACCTTCTTCTGTCGAAACAATCACCACAGGCAAAGTTAATAAGGCCAGCGTTAAGGAAGCCCAGAATAAACCTGGAGTACCAAAAGTTGGGCTTGGTAAGGCTTCAGGATAAAACAGCTGATCTATGCTGCCGCCCATGATGTAAACAAAAAAACCTAAACCAAAGACACCATAAACAATAGAAGGTACACCAGCGAGGTTATAGACCGAAATACGGATGATCTTCAGTAGTGGGCCTTGTTTGGCATATTCACGCAGGTAAATAGCAGCCAGCACACCAAAAGGCGTCACTATGATTGCCATTAAAATCACCATAGTCACAGTACCAAAAATGGCCGGGAAAATGCCGCCTTCAGTATTGGCTTCGCGTGGTTCTTCGGTCAAAAAGTTAGCAATACCTTTGAAATAATGCGTTGTCTTTTGCCACACTGACATATCATTTGGTGCATAGGCGTGCACTATGTTCGCCAGGGAAATAGTCACTTCACGGCCTTCAGCTGAACGAGCCACTAAGCTGTCCCGGTTTGACTCTGCGCGTAATTGGTCCAGCTTTTGCTGGATCACAGCGTATTCGTCGTTCAGAACTTTGTTCTCAGCAGCAGCCTGAGCTTTAAACTCTGCCATTTCAGCGTCAGAGGCTTTATCCAGCACCAGACGACGTTCAGTCAAACGTAATTTTTCAATCTGGTTGTTAATACGGCTGATGTCATTCTTTTCGATATCTTTCATTTGCTGAAAGATAGTGTTAGCGCGCTCAACCCGTTGCAGCAGTTCTGGCCACATGGCCGGACCTTCTGCAATAACTTTGTCGCCTTCACTTAACTTCAGCGGGAAACCATAAAAGTTGCCACGTTCACGCCGCTCCAGCGCTATGGTGCCTTCTGGCACTGTCCAACCGCTGATTTCATAGTCCATATACCAGGAGAAATCCCGGCCATAAATATCACGGTTGCCCACCTTCACCAAATAACGGGTTACGGCTTCCAATTCAGCCGGCACTGTCGCGCCTGACTCACGTAACATCACAGCAGACACAGTTTCAGAGCGAACCAGTTCACCCATGATCATTTTCTTCTGACCAGATTCAGGTGACCATTCCGTCTGATGCAAATCCGCTGGCCAGAAATGACTGCCACCACGCACCACAATCAAACCTAACACACCCACCACCATCACCAGACACAAAGCGATGGCGCCAGCGTTTAACCAAATCCAGGGAGTCCCCGATCTGAACCAGGCCCTTACGCCAAATAAAGATTTCATCAAAGTGCCCCTTAATTACAGATTGCTGAAGCGTTGACGTAAACGCTGCCGTATTACTTCGGCGAGGGTATTAAATACAAAGGTAAAGACAAAGAGCACCAGCGCAGCCAGGAACAAGACACGGAAGTGAGTGCTGCCTACTGCTGTTTCAGGAAGCTCAACCGCAATATTGGCGGATAAAGTACGCATACCTTCGAAGATATTAAAGTTCACCACTGGGCTGTTACCAGTAGCCATCAGTACTATCATGGTTTCACCCACAGCACGGCCAAAACCCACCATCACCGCGGCAAATACACCAGGACTTGCTGTTGGCAACACTACACCTACCATGGTTTGCCATGGCGTAGCGCCCAAAGCTAAGGAGCCCTGGGTTAAGTGGCGTGGTACGTTAAAAATTGCGTCTTCCGCTATAGAGAAAATATTAGGAATAACAGCAAAACCCATGGCTATACCTACAATAAGCGCATTACGTTGGTCGTAATTAATGCCGTTATCGGTAAACCACTGACGTAAACTGCCATCAAAAAAGGTGTTGTCGATCATTGGGCTGGCACTGATCGCCAGGTAACCAAACAGAATAATCACAGGTACTAAAAACGCCGCTTCCCAGCCTAAACCAAAACGGTTGCGGACAGATTCAGGCATATAGCGCCATAAATAAGCTGCAGCCAACATCATAAAAGGCATCAGCAGTAAAATGGCAAATACGGCGCTTAAGTACTCTTCAATAAAAGGTGCCAGCCATAAACCTGCCAGGAAACCTAAAATTACTGTAGGTAAAGCCGCCATAATTTCAATAGTAGGCTTCACTTTGCCGCGCAGAACCGGCGTCATAAAATAAGCAACATAAATAGCGCTCATAATGGCTAGTGGTGTTGCAAATAACATGGCAAAAAAGGCCGCTTTTAAAGTACCAATGGCAAGTGGCACCATACTCATTTTAGCTTCAAACTCATCAGAACCTGCAGAAGCCTGCCAAATGTATTTGGCCTCATCACGACCTTCGTACCAGACTTCGTTCCACAGTGCTTTGTAAGACACATCAGGGTGAGCATTTTCCAGTTCAAACTTATGCATCTGACCTTTGTCGTCCAGCATCAGGAAATTAGTGTTAATAGGCGATATAGCGATTTTCTTCGCCATCAGGCCATCATCAAAATTCTCCAGAAACAAAGTGCGTGCAGAAGTGCCATAGTGGATACCTAAGTAACCTTTGTCGTCTATCGCCATAAAACCTTTGCGCGAGTACTCGGCATCAATCTGAGTGATAGCACCAGGCTGCTGCTCAAAATCACGGATTTGTTTTAAATCGAAGTTATTGTGCTGATCCCGCACTAAAAACCACTGGCTCAGCTCGCCTGTAGATGATCCGACCACCAAAGACACGGTACCCACCAGAAATTCCATAGCGGTAACTTGTGCACCTGAAGCAACAGCATTAACACTTTGTATTAAACGCGCCTGCTCTGGGTTGTTGATAGCGTAATAATGGATGTGGCCAGCTTTGTCTGAGACAAACAAATTCTGGAAAGTGTTATCAATCAAAATTTTACCGACAGATGACGGGGCATCCGGCAAGGTATAATCAGTGCGGACTACTGTGGTTTCGCCCGTCAGGAATACAGTCTCAGCCACCATATTCGACAGCACTAAACGACCATCAGCAGTGTAAGCACTCAGCATCCGGTTTTCGTCTTTTTCCTGAATGGCGACAGCTAACAAAGCCTGGCCTTGTGCATCCACCTGCACAGGAGCTTCACCTAAAGGAAAGCTGACTTTTGGATTAACCTGACGCTTATCATTAGGATAACTCAACAAATACTCATGCTTGGCGATTAACGCCTGACCATTGGATAAACCCAAAATAATGGTACCAGTGCGTGGGTCAGCTTTACCAAAAGCCGTCACTGTCGCGCCCGCTGGTAAGTTCAGCTGTACCTGCTGCTTTACTTCACCAGTGTCAGCATTAAAAAACTCCAGCTTAGCATCCGGCGTTACGACCAAACCCACTTCACCGTAACGTTCAATGCTGGTGTGCAAAGGCTGAGCCGCAGGGCTTTGATAACTGGTTTTTTGCTCCACAGAAGCAGAGGAAAATAGTGGCCCCACTTCAGAAAACAAATAAACAAATATAGTAGCGAAAGCCAGCACCACGCTGATGCCGGCAAAGCTGATACCGTATTTAGAGATTTTATCTTTGATAGCACGCCAGCGCCTTAATCGGGCCCGACGTTCTCCAGTTGGCAGCAAAGAACGCGGTGAATCACCGGCAGACTGCTGACTTAGATGGGTTGAGTGCATAGTTGCGATACCACCAGTTACTTTAAGATGTTGGCAACTATAGTAGAGTTTTATGACGGAAATATTACAGAGTGGTTTTTTGTCATATAAATGACACATTACAAATCGAAATCAGCATCCTAAGTCGATGCCTAACATGACAAAACAAACAAGGCACCATAAAGGTGCCTTGTGTCGAACAGACTATATTACTTGATGCCTAAGTCAGCCAGAGCTTTAGCAGCTACTGTAGCTGGTACTGGCACGTAACCGTCGTGAGCTACAACGTCCTGACCATTTTTTGACAGCACGAAGCGAACAAACTCACGCTCTAAAGGCTGCATTTCTTTGTTCGGGTGTTTATTCACATAAACGTACAGGAAACGTGATAATGGGTATTTACCATCTAAAGCGTGGTCTGCATTGGGTGCATAAAACGGCTCACCTTCTTTCTTCGCTAAAGGTAAAGCGCGTACGCTTGATGTGATATAACCGATACCTGAGTAGCCAATACCATTGATAGACTCGCTGATACCCTGCACTACTGAAGCAGAACCAGGCTGTTCGTTGATGCTGGATTTAAAGTCGCCGCCACATAAAGCCACATCTTTGAAGTAACCGTAAGTACCAGATACAGCGTTACGGCTATATACAGTGAAATCACGATTCGCCCACGCGCCTTCCATGCCTAACTGGCCCCAACGTGTCACATCTTCTTTATAGCCACATTTACGGGTTGCAGAGAAAATTGCATCCACCTGAGCAATAGTCAGACCTTTTAACGGGTTGTCTTTATTCACGTACACAGCTAATAAGTCGATAGCTACCGGAATAGCCATTGGTTTGTAGCCGTACTTGGCTTCGAAATCCTGCACTTCCGATGGCTTCATCGCACGGCTCATAGGGCCAAAGTTTGATGTGCCTTCAGTTAAAGCTGTAGGAGCAGTAGAAGAACCAGCACCCTGAATTTGGATATTTACGTTCGGGTACTGCTTACGGAATTCTTCAGCCCATTTGGTCATCAGGTTGTTTAAGGTATCAGAACCAATGCTGGAAATGTTGCCTGAAACACCAGTAGATTTTACATAAGCTGGCAATTTAGGGTCAGCTTCGATAATGGCCGCCTGAGCTGTCAGACCTAAAGCCGCTGCAATCAGACTTAATGAAGTTAATAACTTTGCTACTTTCACGTTGCTCTCCTCACAACAGACGAAATGTCTGTTCGTGGTTCAGGTTGTTTTCTGTGGGTTATCATAAGAAAGAAATATGACACTAATATGACGAAACAGCAGAACATATTTTGACCGCTATTATTTTTTTTGATTTTGCGGGGAGAATTGCGACGACTTGACTGTCAAAAACCAGCCAGAGGTCTACAATGGGGGAAGCCGAGTCTGGCTAACTCACTGTTTTTTTAAGCTCTTTTCACTTTTTATCAAATTTGATCTGTCCAGGAGAAGTAAGATGAAGCAGTTGATATTAACTGTAATAGGTCAGGATAAAGCTGGTTTAGTAGAACAACTTGCCACAGTGATCGGCAGCCATCATGGCAACTGGATGGCCAGTAACCTGAGCCATTTGGGTGGGTATTTTGCGGGCATATTACAACTGGAAGTCCCTGAAGAGCATGTGTTTGCGCTGACAACAGAACTGGAGCGCATGTCTGATCTGGATATTAAAATTCAGCAAGGTTTAAACTCCGAAGTACATCCGGATAAACAATTGCAATTTGTGATCACCGGCAATGACAGACCTGGCATAGTCCGGGAGTTATCCAGCGTGATGAAACACAAGGGCGCAAATATTATTCATTTTGAAAGCTCCCAACAAAGCGCTCCAAACTGGGGGGTGCCACTTTTCCATGCGATAGCCACTGTTGAACTGCCCGCAGGACTCAATAAAGATGAGGTCGTGAAGGCGTTGGAAGCCATAGCATCGGACGTAGTAGTTGACGTTGACCACTAAAACCGGCATTCACTTTAAAATATTGATGCAAACGAAGGATCAAGCTCTTGATCCTTTCATCAGTCTGTCATAAAACTGCCATAGAGTAGCTCCCAAACCCGATCAGGAGCGCGTTATGGTCATTACAGAGCTAATACATACTGTGAGCGATACGAATTATTTTCCCCGTGAATTAAGTTGGCTGTCATTTAATGGCCGTGTGTTGCAGGAAGCAGCGGACGAGCGTAACCCTTTGATTGAGCGTTTACGTTTTTTAGGTATTTACTCCAATAACATGGATGAGTTTTTCCGGGTTAGGGTCGCTGACGTCAAACGCCGGATCCTGCTTAAAAAATACCATGCTGATGAACAGGAAGATGCAGAACAATTGCTGCATGATATTCAACATATAGTGCTGAAGCTTGGCGAGCGCTTTAATAAAATTTATGACGACTTGCAGCAGGAATTACGCAAACACAATATTGAACTCATTGACAACTTTAAGCTGACCGATGCCCAGGCGCAGTGGGCCAGAAGTTTTTACCGCAGTGAAATACAACGGCATTTATCTCCTATCATTCTGTCCGCTGAAGAAGTCAAACTGGCCAAGCATTTAGAAGACAACGCCACTTACCTGATGGTGGAGATGACAGGGGCGAACAAAGCGGAATACG
>NZ_JAIWOI010000077.1 GCF_020217005.1 Rheinheimera sp.
CTATAGTTCAGGTGCCTACCGGTGTCATGTCACGTTTTGTTGAGCTGCCGCTGCATTTAAATAAAAGCAAAAAGAAAGGCCGCTACCGCCGGCAGATTATTTTGCTCGACGACATCATAGTGCACTGTTTAAAAGACTTGTTTAATGGTTTCTTTGAATTTTGTGAAATTCAGGCCTTTTCCCTGAAGCTAACCAGGGACGCCGAATACAATATCAGTGATACGCTGGACCAGTCACTCATTGACAAAATGTCCAAAGGCATTAAGCAGCGCTTAAAATCTGAGCCTGTGCGTATGGTTTATGATGCTCATATGCCAGAACACATGCTGAAGATGCTGAAAAAATTACTCGGCTACAGCTCTTATGATTCTCTAATTCCAGGCGGTAAGTACCGTAATTTCAAAGACTTTATCGGATTTCCAAATATTGGTCACCCATCGTTGGAATTCCCTGCTATGCCGGTATTAAAAAGCCCTGAATTTGAACGTCACACTACAAGCTTTGAAGCGATCCGCACTTCAGACATTTTGTTGTATTACCCCTATCACAGCTTTGGTTATTTCACTGAGTGGGTACGTCAGGCCTCCTTTGATCCTAAAGTCACCAGCATAAAAATGACCATGTACAGGGTGGCGAAAAATTCCAGAGTCATACATTCCCTGTTGGATGCAGTGCGTAACGGCAAGCAGGTCACAGTAGTAGTGGAATTAAAAGCCCGTTTTGATGAAGAAAACAACATCAACTGGGCACGACGGATGACCGAGGCCGGAATTGAAGTAATCTTTGGCCTGCAGACGTTAAAAATCCACTCCAAACTCTGTTTAATCACCCGCCAGGAAAAGGGTAAAACTCAGAAGTTTGCCCATATTGGCACTGGTAATTTTAATGAAAAAACAGCCCGCATTTATACCGATATGAGCCTGTTTACCTGTCACAGCGAAATTTGTGACGAGGTGGATCAGGTCTTTGAATTTATTCAGTACAGCTATAAACCTTTCAAATTTAACCACCTGATTGTCTCTCCAACCTGGAGCAGACCAAAACTAAGCGCCTTGATTGAAAGAGAAACCAGTTTTGCCACCTCTGGCCGAAAAGCTGAAATCACTCTGAAAATCAATAACCTGGTTGACAATCAGATTGTCGATCTGCTGTACAAAGCCAGTATGGCCGGGGTGAAAATCCGTATTATGGTCAGGGGCATGTGCTCGCTGATCCCTGGCATTAAAGGCTTAAGTGACAACATTCATGTCACCAGCGTGTTAGACAGATTCCTTGAGCATGCCAGGGTGTATGTATTCAATAATGGCGGCGAAACAGATTTATACATCTCGTCAGCCGACTGGATGACCCGAAACCTGGATCAAAGGGTTGAGGTAGGTGTGCCTATTTATGACGCCGCCATTAAACAACAGATCCTGACCACGCTGGATATTCAGTGGCATGATAATGTGAAGGCACGGATTATTGATAAAGATCAAAGTAACCACTATGTAAAAAGAGGCAATAAGCGTAGCATTCGCTCCCAACAGGAAATCTATGACTATTTTGCTCAGTTACAGCAATCCACTCAGGCCGGAACATGACCCATTGGACCAGCGCAGACTCCAGCGCAGATACCCATAACGCCACTTACATGGCTGCTGTTGATTTAGGTTCCAACAGCTTTCATATGGTCATAGCCCGTGTAGTTGACGGCGCTTTGCAGTTATTGCACCGTGAAAAACAAAAAGTACAGTTGGCCGAAGGTTTGACTGAAGATCTACTGCTGACTGAAGATGCGATGCAGCGTGGTCTGGCCGTACTGGCCCAGTTTGCAGATACATTAAAACCTGTGCCCAATGAATCGGTGAGGGTGATCGCCACTTATACCTTAAGAAGGGCAAAAAATAGCGCGATGTTTTTGCGTCGCGCCCAAGCTATCTTTCCCTTCCCTATCGAAGTGATTTCCGGACAGGAAGAAGCACGTTTTATTTATCAGGGCGTAGCTCACTTTGAACATTATCAGGGCAGACGCCTGGTGATGGATATTGGCGGCGGCAGTACAGAATTCGCCATAGGCGAAGGCTTTCAGCCGCTGAAACTGGCCAGTCGTAATATGGGTTGTGTCAGTTATGCTCAACTGCATTTTCCTAATGGCCGCATCAGTAACAAGAAGTTTGAACGAGCCATCTTGCAGGCGGAGCAAGAACTGGAACCTATAGTCTCAGCCTACAGAGAAACTGGTTGGCAGCAGGCTGTCGGCACTTCAGGCACTATTAAAACCATCCGGGATATTATTGTTGGCTTGGGCTGGCATCCGGCTTGTATTGAACCTGAGCATCTGCAGCAACTCAAAGATTTATTAATAGCGCAGGAAAACAGTCAGCAGCTGGATTTACCAGGTTTAGCAGACGACCGTAAACTGCTGATCTGTTCTGGATTAGCTATTCTGATTGCTGCATTTAATATGCTTGGCATTGCACAAATGTATTATGTCGATGCGGCCTTACGTGAAGGTGTGCTCTATGAAATGAGTGATCGCCTGCATCATCATGATATTCGCGAGCACACCATCCAGAGCCTGATCAAAAGATACAGCATCGACATAGCTCAGGCAGACAGGGTACGCAGTACAGCGCTGGAACTTTTTGCTCAGCTACGCACCAGTTGGCAACTGACGGATGAAATGGCCGATCTGCTCAGCTGGGCCGCCACAGTGTATGAGATAGGTTTACATATCAACTCATCCAGCGTACAACGCCATTCGTCTTATATCTTAAAAAATGCCAATTTGCCTGGTTTTAATCAGGAACAACAACAACTGTTAGCTACACTGGTGCGTTCACACAGGCGTAAGATCAAGATAGAAGATTTATCGCAGTTTTACTTGTACAGTTCGAGTACAGTCGTGTCTTTACTGGTATTACTGCGGATGGCGGTTTTATTAAATCAAAAGCGCCGTGATGATTTTTTGCCACCACTAAAAGTTGTTGGTAAAAATCAACACCTGAGTCTGCAGTTGCCAAAAGAATGGCTGGAACAACAACCTTTGCTGGTTGCTGACCTGCAGCAGGAGCAATTACATCTGAAAAAGATTGCCTTTGTCCTCGATTGCCCCTATTTAACAGAGTGCAGTTTGCAAAGCCCGGGGTTTGAACCATCAAATCCGGATGAGGAGTAATATTTTTAAGCCACGACCGGCAAAAGGAAAAATCACAGATGCCTCAGATTTTCAGTAACGACGCCATCAGCAGAGCCTTATTGTTGGTGATCCTCTGTGCCGGTGTGTTCTTTTTTATTGGATTTTTGGTGCCAGTACTGGCTGCCCTGATTATTTGTTTTGCCAGTTGGCCTTTGTATCGGCATTTGTTGAACTATTGCCGCAACAATTCCACTTTAGCCGCCAGTGTTGCCATTGTAGCTATGGTGTTGGGGCTGGTGATCCCTCTGGCTCTGGTGTTTAGTTATGCCATGGAAGAAATCCGGGCCTGGATAGAGTGGCTGAAATATGCCAACGAACATGGTGCTGCGGTGCCGGAATGGTTAAATGCCCTGCCCGCTATCGGAGACACTTTGGCAGGCTATTGGCAAACCTATTTAGGCGAACCTCATCAGTTGGGCCAGGTCGTCAGTTTAGTCAGCGGCGAGCAAATAGGTGGTATCTCTAAATGGGTGCTGAATTTTGGCTGGACCACAGCTGGTTTTATGCTGACGTTGCTG
Organism: Rheinheimera sp.; assembly: GCF_020217005.1. Lineage (GTDB taxonomy): Bacteria > Pseudomonadota > Gammaproteobacteria > Enterobacterales > Alteromonadaceae > Pararheinheimera. Next base: position 3,700 of record NZ_JAIWOI010000077.1, read on the forward strand.
TTTATGCTGATCACTTTATTTTTCCTGTATAAAGATGGTGAACGTCTGGCCTGGCAGTTGGATACTGTAGGTGAACGCATTCTGCCTGATCGTTGGAACCGGTTCTCCCGTGTGGTTCCTGCTACCGTCAGCTCTACAGTGATAGGTATGACCATCATCGCGATAGGCGAGGGTGTGGTATTAGGAGTGGCGTATTGGATAGCTGGCGTGCCCTCCCCTGTAGCTTTTGGTGTATTGACTGGTTTTATGGCATTGATCCCCGGTGGTGCCCCTCTGTCTTTTAGTTTGATTTCCATTTATTTAATAGGTACTGGCGATTTGACCGCTGGTGTTGGTCTGTTTTTATGGGGCAGCATTGAGCTTTTTATTGTGGATAAAACCATCAGACCGAATCTGGTAGGAGGCCCAGTCAAACTGCCATTTTTACCAACCTTTTTTGGCCTGATCGGTGGCGTTAAAACTATGGGCATGGTGGGTTTGTTTGTCGGGCCTGTGCTGATGGCCCTGCTGGTCGCTATTTGGCGGGAATGGCTAAGGGAACCCAAAGAAAACAACGATATAGCGCAAAGATTGCAGAGTAAAACTGAACCCGAATAAAGCGCAGCCTGTCTGACAATACCAACAAGCAGCTTTGCTTTTGCACTGAGACTCAGTATGGTAATAAACCAATACCAGAAGGATCCTGCCATGCACAGAACATTAGCTTCATTACTTCTAGCCGGCACTTTTTCAACTCAGGCCGCCATAGATTTAAAACCTCAAACAGAATCTGCCATTCAAGCTATCCAGCCACAAATGCTGCAATGGCGCCGTCATTTTCATCAATATCCCGAACTATCCAACCGCGAAGTCAATACGGCAAAAATAGTGGCAGAGCATTTAAAATCGCTCGGGCTGGAAGTGCAAACTGGTTTAGCTCATCACGGCGTTTTGGGTGTACTAAAAGGTGCAAAACCAGGCCCGACTGTGGCGCTTCGGGCTGATATGGACGCCTTACCCGTGACTGAGCAGGTCGACTTACCTTTTGCCTCCAAAGTACGCAGTACCTTTAACGGTCAGGATGTAGGTGTGATGCACGCTTGTGGTCATGACGCCCACACTGCGATGTTGATGGCCACAGCCTCAGTGCTGACACAGCTGAAATCACAACTGGCCGGTACGGTTTTATTTGTATTTCAGCCCGCCGAAGAAGGCCCGCCAGCAGGGGAAGAAGGTGGCGCTAAGCTAATGCTTAAAGAAGGTGTATTTGCCCAATACAAACCTGATGCCATTTTTGGTTTGCATGTATGGCCTGGCCCTGCTGGTCAGTTGCAGGTAAAAAGTGAAGGCATCATGGCTGCAGCCGACAGCTTTAATATCACGGTCAAAGGCCAGCAAGTGCATGGTTCCAGTCCATGGCGTGGTGTTGACCCTATAGCAGTGACAGGTCAACTCATTACCGCTTTACATCAAATACCGGCACGGCAACTCGATGTGACGCAAGCGCCTGCTGTGTTATCTGTAGGTCAGGTGCATGGTGGTGTACGTTGGAACATTATTCCGGATGAAGTAAAACTTGAAGGCACAATACGGACTTTTGATCCTCAAATGCGTGAGCAGCTATTACAAAAAATGCAGCACACTTCAGAGCATATAGCGGCCGCCAGTGGTGCCACTGCAGAATTTCATAACCATGGTTTTGCAGCTGTCACCTGGAATGACGCTAAGCTGACCGAATGGGCTATGCCAAGCCTAAGATGGGCAGCAGGCAAAGCTGGTGTGGCACCAATCAAGCCTATCACCGCCTCTGAAGACTTTTCCTTTTTCCAACAACAAGTGCCTGGCGTATTTTTCTTTTTGGGCATAGCTGCAGAAAATACCCCGGTTGAAAAAACCGCACCTAACCATTCGCCTTTTTTTCAGGTGAACGAGCAGGCACTGGAAAATGGCGTAAGGGCTTTTACTGGTCTGGCGCTGGATTATTTAGCTAACCCGGCAGAAACAGATAAGAAAAGCTAAAAAGTAAAAACATCACCAGAGCGGCAAAGCCAACTACTTTGCCGCTGCACTGAGTTAAATCCTGCCAACAGGTGAGGAGGCCCGTCACTAACATCGCAAAAATCAGACAGCTTTGTGACATCAACAGCGCCGCCTGACTGAACCAGACTGGCACTACAAAGAAGATATTAACCAGTAATACCGCACTAAAACCCAATACAAACCACGGAAAAACAAAAGCTGAGTTGTTTTTGCTATTCAGACTCAGCACCACTAAAAAAGGCACAAGTAAACAGACCCTGAATAGTTTAGCTATCACAGCTTGGGATGCGGCATCCCCCAACTGACTGCCAGCCGCTACAGCTTGTGATACTTCAGGTGCAGTGCTACCAATCAGCCAGGCCAGTTGGTTTTCTGGCAAAAATCCTGTGTGCATCAGCAAGGCATAACTTGCTAACGCCAGCAAGCCCATCAGCAACACCATAGCCAGACTTTGAGTTAACGTTGCTTCGTCACTTTTTCGCACTGACCAGGTGGCAAAAATCGCCGAAGTGCCGCAAAAACTTAAACCACAGCTGACTAGCAGTACCAGCTCTTTCGGTAGCTTAAATATTTTTATGCCAAGCCATAAAGCCGCAGCGAGCACCAGCGCCACCAGAGTCAACAACTGCAATAAAGCCAGCGGACTGGTTTGTGTTACCAGTTCAGGATCAACACTAAAAGCAAATAGCACTATGCCAAGACGCAGCGCTTTTTGCTGCAATAGCGCCAGTTTATCCAGTTGTGGCGCCAGCAGCTGCCGTGGCTGAATTGCCCACAAAGGCAATACTAATGCCGCAGACAACCCCAGTAGCAAGGCAACAAACACTGGACTAACCCATTGGTGTAACTCTGGGAGCAGCAGATAGCAGAGTTGTAACAGCAGACTAAGCAGAACCAATACCAACATAATGATGTCATCTTTGTGGTCAAAAACAACGCTATTGTAATTAGCTATTCAAATAAGAATAATGGATTTATCTTATTATTCAGATTAAATAATCAAATGAATTACCCTAGTCCACGCCACTGGTTGTTATTAGATGCCATTTGCCGTCAGCACAGCCTGACCAAAGCAGCAGACCGTTTAGCCTTAAGTCAGTCCGCTGCCAGCCAGGCATTAAAGGAGCTGGAACAACGTTTGGGTCAGCCATTGTTTTTACGCCAGGGTCGGCAATTAATCCCAACCCAACATACGCTGGACCTGTTACCTAAACTACAGTTGTTTCTCGACTTGCAACAAGAGCTGGTCAGCTCACAACCTGATAAAGGCGAACTTAGACTGGTGGCAAGCGAAACGGTAGGTTGTTATTTGCTACCAGCCTTATTGGCTCAATTTACTGCACTTTATCCTGCGATAAATTTCAAACTACGACTGTGCAATAGCAGCGAAGTACTGCAACTGATGCACCAGCAACAGGCTCAATTGGGTTTTGTTGAAGGCCCGGTATTGAGTACTGAATTTGATATCCATCAGTGGAGGCAGGATTTAACAGTGTTATTTGGCAAGCCACAGCTGCATCAGAATTTATCTACAGCTCAATTATTGGAACAGCGCTGGATAGTGAGGGAACAAGGTTCAGGTACCCGGGCTGTACTGGAGCATGAACTGGCACGACTGCAGTGGTCACCAGACAATCTGCTCGAACTGGAGCGGCCTGAAGCTATTAAACAAGCGGTAAAGCAAGGATTGGGGATTGGCTGTTTGCCTTTGCTGGCGGTGCAGGATGAAATTAACAGCGGACAGTTAATTCTGCTGCAAAGCCCGTTGCAGTTACAGCGACATTTCAGATTGGTCCGGCATAAAAACTATCAACCGCCCCTGCTGCAAAAATTTTTACACTTTCTGCAGCAGGATAGTACAGCTAACGAACTTTGATAGCTTTACGTTTGGATAACACCTCAGCAGGCAAGCTAAAAGAAAAGCTGCTGCCTTTTTTCGGTTCGCTAAAAATCATCAGTTTGCTGTTATGACGTTGCAATACATGTTTGACTATAGCTAACCCCAGACCAGTGCCGCCGGTCGCACGGGCCCTGGCTTGATCCACACGATAAAAACGTTCAGTCAGACGTTTCACATGCTGAGGCGCTATCCCTTCGCCATTATCCGTGACACTAAATACAGCTTTCTGATGCTGCCGGACCCAGCTGACCTGAATGTCACCGCCATTTGGAGTGTATTTAATGGCATTGGTGATCAGATTGGAAAAGGCACTACGTAGTTCCTCACGAATACCGGACACCACCAGATCAGGCTCAACTGTAAAACTGATCTGATGATGTTTATCCCGATTTAAAGTTTGCGATTCCTGCTCCAGCATCGCCAGCATGGCTGGCACATCAATTTGATCTTCAAACTGCACTTTGGCTGCAGCTTCAATCCGAGACAGTGTTAGCAGTTGTTGCACCAGTGCATCCATGCGTTTGGTTTGTTCCAGCATCACAGTATGAGCTTTTAACCAAATGCCTGCGTTTGGCAGATTGTCTGCATCCATCACTTCCAGATAACCTTGCAGCACAGTTAATGGCGTGCGTAGTTCATGCGAGACATTGGCGACAAAGTCTTTGCGCACCTGCTCCAGCAGTTTTAACTGCGTCACATCCCGCACTATCAGTAAATGTTGATCATCTCCGTACTGCAACATACGGTATTCAAGCACCAAATCTTCGTTCACAGGAGAGGATAATTCCAGCGGCTGATCAAATTGTCTGTGCTGAATATAAGTCTGAAACTCAGGGTTACGGATCAAATTATCAATACGTTGACGTTCATCCTGTGGCCAACGTAACCCAACCAACTGCTGAGCCAATTTATTACACCAGATAATAGTCCAGTCACTGTTCAAAACCACTATGGCATCAGGTAAGGCTTCAGCACCATCGCGAAAACGCCGGATCAGCGCACGTAACTCTTTATTTTTTTTACGTGCTTTGCGTAGGCGATAATAAATGCCATCGAAGACTTGTTGCCAACTACCATCACCGGCCGGAGGTGTCAGTTTTTTATCGCGCCACAACCATTTATCTAATATAAAAATATGCCGGTAATTCCAGCTAAGCAGCACTAAAGAGGTAACAAATAAAGCGGGAAATAGCAGGTCAAGCAACCAGCCAATCAATGCAACGACAAAAAACAAAAGGAAGATTTTGCTGAAAATCTTCCTCTTCGACAATAACAAACGCATAGCACCTACTTATTACCCATAGTTTCTGAAGCCGAAGCTTTGTTGGCTGGCCACTCCAGCACTGCCACATAGCGCAGCTATGTCGAGCAGGACTATTTAGGTTGCCTTCGCTGTGCAGCACCGGGTTTTCATTTTACTTAGGGTAAATCACCAAAGTAATTGGGGATAAGTTATTTTGCTGAAAATCTGTAACCTGAACCACGTACAGTTTGCACTAAACGGTCATGCCCAGCCAGCGAAATAGCTTTACGTAAACGGCGGATATGCACATCCACAGTTCTGTCTTCAACGTACACATTAGTACCCCAGACATGATCCAACAGCTGCTCGCGACTATAAACCCGCTCTGGATGCGTCATAAAAAAATGCAACAAACGGAATTCTGTTGGGCCCATGTCTACGGCCTGCTCTGCAGCTGTTACCCGATGTGACACAGGATCAAGCTTTAATCCCTGCACTTCAATCACATCATCCAAACTGGTAGGAGCCACGCGACGGATCACAGCTTTAATGCGAGCCATCAACTCTTTTGGTGAAAAAGGTTTAGTCACATAGTCATCTGCGCCTACTTCAAGGCCACGGACTTTGTCTTCCTCTTCGCCACGAGCAGTGATCATAATAATAGGGATAGTGCGGGTCAGCTCATGACCTTTCATTTTTTTGGCGAACTGAATGCCACTACCGCCTGGCAACATCCAGTCCAGCAGCACCAAATCAGGATAAGGTTCAACCAGCATGTTCACAGCAGAGTCAAAATCTTCCGCTGTACTGGCTTGATAGCCATTTTGTTCAAGCACAAAACATAACATGTCACGGATCGGTGCTTCGTCTTCTACGACCAGGATTTTTCTAGACATAACCCTCTACCAATTCAAGCTAATTTATTGATTGTGACCAGTATGGCGTTAATTTATGACAGTTTTATGAAAGCGAAACAAGCATTATGCGCTGTTCGGCCCGACCATCTGTTTCAGCTTTAACATTGATAAAGCCTTGTCCCGCTGTTCCTGAGCCGAAATAAAAAAATCCCCATCTGATTACATTTTTTTAATAAAACAAAACGTCTTTTATATGACAGTTTCGTGAAGATTTTTTGACCA
>NZ_JAIWOI010000078.1 GCF_020217005.1 Rheinheimera sp.
ACCAGCCGCAAGGCCGCGTCTGACGTGGCTCGTGTTTTAAGTTCAATCGAAGATTAGCCCGCTGTAATAAAACAGTCATTAAGCCTGAGTATGGTTGGCTCCAGCTTTTTATAACAGCAGCATTCCTATACTTATTGGAGATTGAGTGATGGCTTTACGTAATTTTTTGAAATTGAGCGCAATTGCCTCCGCTTTAGTACTAGCGGGTTGTGGTGGTGGTGACATCAACATTGAAACTGGCAGCGGTGGTGATAATGGCGGCGGTGTTACCCCACCGCCAGCTAGCGTTTGTCCTTCTTTTGCGACTCAAGGTACAGCTTTAGCCGGCGTCACTACTCCAGTGTGTGAAGTGAAAGGCACAATCACCAGCGACGTAACCTTAACTGCAGACATCGCCTGGGCATTGTCCGGTAAAGTGACTGTAGGTAACGATAACGCCAACAGCGCAACTTTAACTATCCAGCCAGGCACCAAAGTATTTGGTAAGAGTGGTGCCGATTATCTGGTTATCGCTCGTGGCTCTAAAATCCAGGCTGTAGGTACTGCATCTAACCCTATAGTGATGACATCGGTCAACGACATGCTGGGCTTATCAAACGACGAGTCAGCAGGACAATGGGGTGGCTTAGTTTTATTGGGTAAAGCGCCTACCAACAAATGTAATCAAGCTGATTTAGCTAACTGTAAAGTTGAAGCTGAAGGTGAAGCTGGTCCATATGGCGGTGCTAACCCGGATGACAGTAGCGGTGCTTTAAAATACGTTCAGGTACGTTACGCTGGTTTTGAAGTTATCCCTGATAACGAATTAAACGGTATTACCTTTGCTGGTGTAGGCCGTGGCACAGTAGTTGATTACATTCAGGTTCACAACAACGTGGACGATGGTGTTGAATTTTTCGGTGGTACTGTCGATCTGAAACACGTGGTATTAACAGGTAACCGTGACGATTCTTTAGACTGGGCTGATGGCTGGACAGGCCGTATGCAGCATGTATTAATCCGTCACAATCCAAACAATACCAAAGCAAACCGTGGTATCGAAGCGGACAACCAGTCCAGCAATTTCACTGCAACTCCTATCAGTAAGCCACAAATTTCGAACCTGACTATCATCGGCAACAATTTTGACGGTGACGACGATTCAGAAGGCATTTTATTACGCGCTGGTACTTCTGCTGAGCTGTACAACATCATAGTGACAGGCCCGGAGAAAATGGGTGAGTGTTTTGAAATCAACACCACTGAAACCGCAAACTTCGCAAACAATGGTGATTTAGTCTTCCGTAACTCCATCATCGACTGCGCCGAACCTTTTGCTAACATCAAAGACTCAGCAGGTAACGTGACTTTTAACGCGAAAACCTGGTTCGAATCTCAACCAAATAACCTGGTTGGCGATGCCTTGTTGGGTGGTTATGTTCCTGCATCAAACTCTCCGGCTTTAGCTAATGGTTATAACGTGTCGAACAATGTCAATGGCTGGTTTGATGACGTCAATTACATTGGTGCCTTTGATGGTACTACAGATTGGACTAAAGGCTGGACTACCGCTTTACACACTACAGATGGCGTGAATTTAAAAAGCTGTCCGGCAGGCACTACTGAAACCAGCAGCTTAACAGGCCGTTTAAACTGCCAGTTAACGGGCGATATCACCAGCAATGTGACCTTAGCTGCAGGTGCTGACTATGTATTAAGTGGCCGCGTACGTGTTGGTAACGACAACAAGAACAACGCAACCTTAACCATACAGCCGGGCGTAACTATTTACGGTAAATCAGGTGCTGACTTCCTGGCTGTAACCCGTGGTTCAAAACTGGTCGCAGAAGGTACAGCAGCAAATCCTATCACTATGACATCAGTGCAGGATGTGATTGGTTCGCCTACTGGTCCTGGTCAATGGGGTGGTCTGGTCTTACTGGGTAACGCACCATCAAATAAATGTGATCAGGCTAACTTAGCCAACTGTCAGGTCGAAGCTGAAGGTGAAGCAGGCCCATACGGCGGTCCGAACTCAGCCGACAGCAGTGGCTCTCTGAATTACGTCATAGTGAAACACGCTGGTTTTGAGGTTATCCCGGATAACGAATTAAACGGTATTACTTTTGCTGGTGTAGGTTCAGGTACTAAGTGTGCCAATATTCAGGTTCACCAGAACCTGGATGACGGCGTTGAGTTCTTCGGCGGCAGCGTAAGCTGTAAAAACGTAGTTCTGACTGCAAACGGCGACGACAACGTCGACTGGACTGACGGCTGGAACGGCAAAATGCAGTTTGTGTTGATAAAACATGCCGCAGATAACGCCAAAGCAAACCGTGGTATTGAAGGTGATAACCAGTCTACTAACTTCACTGCAACACCAATTTCTAACCCTGTCATCGCCAATATGACCATCATTGGTAACACCTTTGACGGTACAGATGATTCAGAAGGTGTGTTACTGCGTGCCGGTACTAATGCTCAGTTAGCTAACTTTGTGATAGCTGGCCCTGCAGGTATGGGTGAATGTCTGGAAATCGAATCAGCTCCGTCTCAGGCTTTGGCTGCAGCTGGCACTTTAACCATGACTAACTCAGTGATTGCCTGCCCGACTGAAGCAGTAAAAGGCAGCGTTGCGACAGGTTTGACAACTCAAGCCTGGTTCCTTGGCCAAACTGCAAACAAACTGGCCGCAACCCAGGGCGACGTATTAAAAGGCATCTTCACTATAGATACAACGCCAGCTAAAGATATGAAGGCTGTGGATGCCTTCTTCGAGACGACTAACTTTGTAGGCGCAGTGTCTGAAAGCAATGACTGGACTAAAGGTTGGGCTGTAGGTCTGAACGACTAAGACAACCATCAACTGCCAGCTTGCTGGCAGTTCTAAGTTCACTTAGTGCCGGGCCTCCTTTGGATAAGCCCGGCATCTTGATGTAAGAAAGAATTAGCTGATAGGACCAAGTGCAAATGAGCAGCAAACAAAGTTTTAAAATCAGTCAGGTAGGCCGCAGTGTAGTGCTGGCTTTAGCCACAACGGCCAGCATGGTGCCTGCCTTCGCTCAGGACGCTCCAACTGCACCAGCAGACAAAGAGCAAGACGTAGAGCGTATTGAAGTCTCCGGGCGCCTGATGAGCTCTGCCGCTTCAGCTGCTGCAGAACGCCGTGAACAACCTTATGTTGCAGAATTATTGGGCATGGAGCAGATCTCCAGAGCTGGCGACAGCAACGCAGCTACAGCACTGCGCCGGGTCACAGGCTTAACTTTAGTTAAAGACAAATTTATTTATGTGCGTGGTTTAGGGGAACGTTACTCCAGTACCCTGCTGAACGGCGCCATGGTTCCAAGTCCGGATCCAACCCGAAACGTAATCCCTCTGGATATGTTCCCTGCTGGCATTATTGAAAGTCTGGTCGTACAAAAAGCTTACTCTCCGGAACTACCTGCTGCTTTTGGTGGCGGTAATGTCAATATCCGCACTTCATCTATACCACTGCAGCCCACTTTTAATATCTCTGTGGGCACGGGTTACAGCAGTCTGAACAGTGATGATGCTTACACTTATAACGGTGGCGGAGATGACTGGAGAGGCAGCGATGATGGCACACGCACTATGTCCCCTGAACTGCGGGCCGCACTCGACCAATACGGCACTATTACCCAAATTAACATTGCAGAAGCTCTGGGTGGTATTAACGCCGGAAACCTGGCTCAAGCCTCTACCATAGTTCGTGAATTGGGACTGTCTTTTAACCGTGATATCGACGTACAACGCGAAAACATCAAACCTGACTTTGATGGCAGCGTATCTGCGGGTGACAAATTTGATATAGGTTCTTCAGTCTTTGGGGTGATGGCCGGTGTCAGCTATGACAGATCAACCCAAAACATTGAAGAGCAGGAGCGTTACTTTTCTGTTTCTGGTGACGAACTGGTTCCGTTGAATATCTATGATGACATTAAAGGCACCGAACATCAGGTTAAACTGTCCGGTATGCTGAACTTTGGTCTGGAGCTGGATGAAAACCACAAGTTAGAAACAGCATCTATTTATCTGCGTGACACCAAAGATGAAATCAAAGTCAAAAATGGTGACAGCATTGAAACTGTAAATGAAGAAGATCGCTATAACACAGACACCTCTATCCGCTACGAAGAGCGTTCTATGTTTAGTAACCAGATCCGCGGTCGTCACATGTTGCCTTGGCTGTATGATATCAGCATCGACTGGCAATACACTGATGCTAAAGCTGAACGTGACGCGCCTGGTGAAGTGGAATACCGCTACGTGAACGAACTTCAGCCAGATGGCACTTACAGTTCTTTCCTGCGCCGTAACCAAAATGCTGTGAACTACAGCTTTGGTAAAATGGAAGATAATACTGAAAACGCCAGTTGGAATGCCAAACTGCCTTTTACTCTGGGCAAAGCGGAATTGATGTTAAATGGCGGGTATTCCTACTTTGAGCGGACGCGCGAGTCAGAAACTAACCTGTTTAACTTCAACACTGTAGGTTACAGTCTGGAGCAACTGAGTCAGAAGTTTTCGCAAATTTTCTCCGATGAAAGCATTCTCAATACTGCAAATGGCTTCCAAATCTCTAACGTCACGACTCAGGCCGATGACTACATAGCAGCACAGATGATCGACGCAGCTTATGTTGGCATGGAAATGAATTACGACTATCTGTATCGCCTGAACTTTGGTGTGCGTTATGAGGATTTCCGTCAGATCTCAGTTCCGCTGAACGCAGACGGAGAAGTCAGCGGCAATATCGAAGAGTTTCCGTTACAGGAAGATGGTTTTTATCCTTCATTGTCTTTCACCTGGTTTGTCAGTGAAGATCTGCAGGCACGTTTTGGTTACAGCAGCACTGTGGTTCGTCCGGACTTACGTGAAGTGACACCAGTACTCTTTGTCGACCCGTTAACAGACTTTAAGGTCACTGGTTTCTCAGGACTGCAAAGCACAGACGTTACTAGTTATGATGCCCGTTTAGAGTGGTATTACGACGAAAGCAACTACAGTGTGGGCGTGTTTTATAAAGACCTGGATAAACCCATTGAATCTGTCGAGTTAAGCGGCTCTGACGGTAACCTGTTAATGTCATTCCGTAACGGTGACACAGGTGAAGTTTATGGTGTTGAGGCTGAATTCCTGCAGCAACTGAATATGTTTGAAGGCGAAAGCTACAAATGGATGGACAACTTCTTTGTCGCTGGTAACTTTACCTATAGCGAATCTGAAATTACCATCCAGCCATTTGCAGGTACTGACCTGACAAACCTGAAACGTCCGTTAAGTGGCCACTCAAAGCATGTAGTCAACTTACAGTTAGGTTTTGATTCAGATAATGACCAACACAATGCGACTCTGACCTATAACGTATTCGGTAAACGTATTGCATTTGCCGGCGTGAATAGCAAGGATGATGCGTACGAGCAGCCATTTAACTCCTTGGATTTTGTCTACTCCTACACTCCATTTGAGGCGGCATCAATTAAGCTGTCGATGAAAAACCTGTTGGATGAAGACGTAGAAATTATGCAACAAGGTGAGTTGTTGCAACGCCGCGTTGAAGGCCAAAGCTATGGTTTAAGCTTTAGCTACAAATACTAAAAGTTAGTGTGATGCAGGGTCAGAGCCAAAGCTCTGACCCTTTTTTTAATGCATCAGTTGCTCTATCGCCTCAGGCTTATTATGAATGGCGAACTTATCCACTAAAGTTGCACTGGCATGATTCAATCCTATCACTTCAGTTTCCACCCCAGCCTTACGAAACTTTAAAATCACTTTATCCAATGAACTGACCGCTGTGATATCCCAAAAGTGAGCATGTGTTAAATCAATCTGCACTAAACGAAGCGGCTCTTTCACATCAAAGGCGGCAACAAAAGGTTCAGCCGAAGTAAAAAACACCTGTCCTGTCACCTGATAACGGCGACTGTTGCCATCCTCAGACAATACCGACTGGATCGCCAGCAACTGTCCTACTTTGTTGGCAAAAAATAACGCGCTCATCAGCACCCCCACAAAAACGCCGTAAGCCAGATTGTGAGTAAAAACGACCACCAACACTGTGATAATCATCACCAGGCTGGAACTCTTTGGGTTCGTAGTTAAATCCCGCAGCGACTGCCAGTTGAAGGTACCAATAGACACCATAATCATCACTGCCACCAGAGCCGCCATAGGGATCATCCCTACCCATTCCCCCAGAAATACTGCAAAAATAAGCAGTAAAATACCGGCTAGCAAGGTAGATAAGCGGGTACGGCCACCGGATCTAACATTAATCACCGACTGGCCAATCATGGCACAACCCGCCATGCCACCCAACAAGCCTGAACCTATATTGGCAATACCCTGGCCTATGCATTCACGGTTTTTATTACTTTGGGTGTCTGTCATATCGTCGATAATAGTGGCGGTCATTAACGACTCCAGAATACCCACTAATGCCAGTCCCAACGCATAAGGGAAAATAATTAGCAGCGTATCAAGAGTTAGAGGTACGTCAGGCCATAAGAATACCGGCAGATTATCCGGCAGCTCGCCCATATCGGACACAGTGCGAACATCCACCTGGAAATACAAAGCGATAAAGGTCAATACGACAATGCACACTAAAGGCGAAGGCACGGTTTTGGTGATAAATGGAAACAGATAAATAATGCCCAAACCTGCAGCTGTCATGGCATAAACATGCCAGGTCACATTAGTCAGTTCAGGCAACTGTGCCATAAAAATCAGAATCGCCAGCGCATTAACAAAACCTGTGACTACTGAGCGCGAAACAAAACGCATCAATTCGCCAAGTTTGCACAAACCAAAGAGTATTTGTAACAGTCCGGTCAGTATAGTAGCCAGTAACAAATACTGCAGACCATGTTCTTTCACCAGCGTAATCATCAACAGCGCCATAGCGCCTGTAGCGGCTGAAATCATTGCTGGCCGCCCGCCGGCAAAAGCTGAGATCACAGCAATAGCAAATGACGCGTATAAACCAATTTTAGGATCTACACCGGCAATAATAGAAAAAGCGATAGCCTCCGGAATAAGAGCCAAAGCAACCACTATGGCCGATAAAACATCGCCACGAACATTAGACAGCCAATGCTGCCGTATGGATAAAAACATCAGGAATTCCTTTGTAGCAGAGTGTGAAAATAGCCGGGTGCGCTGCTATTGCAGACCACTCAGTCACCAATGCCTTAGCTTCAGACTCGACGGGTTTAAACGCATCTTGTTCAGACACACTAGTGGTCAAGCACCTAAATGTGCTTTTAATTTTATGATAAAACAATGGCTTAAATCCTGCCCAGTTGACAAAAACCTACAGTAATGGACAGAAGCAAAGCGCAAAAGGGCCGGCAGTATACCGCAAAAGCCTGATTGAAAAAACCACAGGTCCCACTGCGGATTCTCTGCTACAGTGCTTGAGGTCTTACTTATCCTCTTCAAAATACGGGAGCTGTTGATGTATCAGCTATATATCGCCAATAAAAACTACTCGTCCTGGTCGTTACGACCCTGGTTGTTAATGCAGGTGCTGGCTATTCCTTTTGAAGAAAAGCAGGTCAGGTTTCAGTCCAATGACAATAGTGCACAATTTAAAGCTTTTGCGCCAAATGCCAAGGTCCCCTGCCTGCACCATGACCAGTGGGTCGTCTGGGATTCATTAGCTATTGTCGAATATTTAGCCGAGCGCCATGCCACAGTCTGGCCGGAAGACAACAAAGCACGCAGCTGGGCGCGTTCGGCCGCAGCAGAAATGCACTCAGGCTTTACGGCACTTCGCAGTTATTGTCCTTTTCATGCCGGTGGTCGTTTTGATAAAACGCCTTTACCCGAAGCAGTGCTGACCGAGTTAAAACGACTGGAACAGTTGTGGCTGGAAGGTTTACACCGTTTTGGCGGACCTTATCTGGCCGGAGCGCATTTCAGTGCAGTGGATGCTTTTTATGCTCCTGTTCTATTCCGCATACAAAGTTACAACTTGCCTGTCAGCTCCACAGTTTTACCTTACTTCGAATTGATGATGCAGTTACCTGCAATGCAACTCTGGTATCAGCAGGCGCTGGCAGAACCCTTTTGGGATGATGAACACGAAATCTCTGCCCTGGGTTCAGGTAAGCTGCTGGCGGATCACCGCTCAGTTTCTGTTAACTCGTCTTCTACGGGGTAAAAATGCGCACCGCTTCCTTGTGACGCCAGCTTATCCTGCGGATTGCGCAAGGGACAATGCGTCATAGATAAACAACCACAACCTATGCACATGCTCAATTGGTCACGCAAATCCGTCAGTTGAGCTATGCGTAGATCCAGCTCGGCCTTCCACTGTTCTGACAGTTTTTGCCAATCTTGCTGATCTGCATTTTTGCCATGTGGTAACACAGCCAAAGCTTTACCTATTTGTTCCAACGGAATGCCAGTGCGCTGCGCCACTTTAATAATGGCAACCCGGCGCAGTACTTCTCTCGAATAGCGACGTTGATTCCCTGCATTTCGCTGACTGTAGATCAGACCTTTTTGCTCATAAAAGTGCAACGTAGCTACTGAAACCCCGGCACGTTTCGCCACTTCGCCTACGGTTAATACCGCCTTTTTTGCATCACATTTTACCGACATAAAAAACTCTTGACCTTAACCTAACTTGAGGTTTTAGCATAACCCTAATTTCAACCACTGGAGAGAGTTTTATGCTGGAGCATGCCACATATGCGATAAATTCGGGTTGCAGAACTAACCAGGACTGCGCACAGCAGCTGTTAAACCTATTACAAAACGCAATTAATCAACGCGACTGGTCAGCCTTCAAAGCCTGTTTTACCGAACAGGCGGTGTTGGTCAATTTACTTGGCCAACGCCTGAAGGGGCCGCTCGAATTGATGGGCTATCAGCAACAACTTATAGAAATGCATAAGGACAGGATCTGGGTCTACAGGTTGCTTCATCTGCAGCAACTGGATTTGGATACTTTTTTAATCAACGCCGAGCAACATTGGCAGCATATCAAAGGACAGCACAAGGTAGGTCTTTGCAGTACGCCACTTTATGTTGTGAAGCGGCAAGGAAGTTTGTGGCAAATCTGTGCTGGAAATACGCTTTAACGCGACCACTGGTCATAGCGTTGCACAGCTTTTTTGAGCAAGCCTTGCTGTTGCATCACGGCTAATTGCTGCTGGATTTGTTGCACTTGCAACGAATGCTTTGAATTCAACGCACAATAGACTGCGGCAGGTTCAGCCCACAGCGGATCCGCCGCCAGTTTAGAAGTATCATGGTGTTTTTGATACTGGCCATAACTTAAATCTACAGTCATCACCAGATCGACCCGGCCTTGCTCAAGGCGCTGAATGTTTTTTTCAAGCGATTCAGCGTCATCACGCACCGCCGCGTTGTTGGTAAACAAAGGCTGCAGTTCCGGATAGGAAAAACCTCTGGTGGTACCCACTCTTTTGTTGAACAAGTCCTGGTTTGAGCGCACCGGACTATCAACGACGCGCCGGACTATATATTGTCTGGTATAAAATAATACAGGGGTCCAGCTTAGTTTGTAGCTGGCAGGTACCCATTCCGGGCTGAGGAAACAACTGATATCTGCTTTGTCCGTAATTAGCCATTCGATAACCCTCCCTCTGGGCAGATCCAGATAGAGCACTTGCCTGTCCAATCTGCTGGCAAGCTCATCTACTATTTCTTTTGCAATACCACCAGTTAATCGCTGCTGCTGATCAAAAATGGCGTAAGGCGCGGTATTCGTCTGACTGACAACGGCACGTAAAGGTTCAGCCAACAATGCGTGACTGAACAGCAACAACAAGCAGCACCACTTCCACATCAGAACTTACTCTATTTCGTGCGTCGGCCTTATCCTCATAATAACCAAGCATTTACAATTTAAACAGCCAGATCTGGTTTAAAACCAGCTTATATTCTTTACTTTAGCGCCAAAACAAAACAGGCAGCTCAACCGCTGCCTGTCTGGTTCAAACTTTAGAATCAAAACTTGTGT
>NZ_JAIWOI010000079.1 GCF_020217005.1 Rheinheimera sp.
TCTATGCCTACAGCGAGGTAGTCGCTGTCCACTTTGGTGTCAAAATCAAAGCTGCTGTACCAGCCAAACAATTTAGTATTTTTTCCTAGTTTGTAATCAGCGCCAACAGAAACGCCATTGTCATCTTCCAGCGTCTGATATTGGGTTTTTAATTCCCACTTATCCAGAGGGTAGGCAATATTCGCCAGATACCCATCAGATTTTTTGCCACTGACGACTTCTTCCTGCTGTTGCACCATAGCACCGAGTTTAAAACCTGCAACTTTTGCCTGAACTGTGGCGCGGGTTGCATCGTAGCCATTCATCTCACTGTCCATCGCTATGGACGCATACCAGTTTGATTCTTTTAAACTGTCATCACCGTAGACCAAGGCATAAGATTGAGCGCTTTTTGCGTCAGCCTCATCTTCCATCACATGACTAAGCATCAGTTTAAAGCCAGCAAAGGAAGGGGAACTGTAAGCAATCGAATCGCTCATACGGTTTTCACCTTTCCATAAGGTTTTAATATCGGCTTCATAGTCTCCAAACAAATCCACCTTACCTTGCGACATTTTCAGTGCCGTATCATGACGACCTGCAGTGACAGTACCAAAAACACCCTGTAACCCAATAAACTGGTTGCGGGATTTAATATTTTTTTCATTGGCTTCATCCGATGGGTCCACTTCCCACTCCAGTTGATAAACCAGAGTCAAGCCATCTTCCAGAGCGTAATCTCCCTGAATACCAAAACGTGAAGCATTACTTTTTAATTCGCCGAACGATCCTTCGCCCTCATCAGACTGCTGTGCTGACACATTAATTTTTCCATAGATTTCCCAATCTTTGGCCTGTGCAGTTGCAACACAACTTAAAGCCAATGCAATACTTAAGAAAGTTTTTGCAAACATGATTTATTCCTTAGTGGTAGGGACTTAGGGCTAACAACAGGGCTTCTGTTTAGCTGAATTATAACCATTGGTAGCAAAAGTCCAGCTTTTGCCGCCATTTATTTGTCAGGTGGTGCGGCACTGAGTTATTGAAATATGACAATAAAACTTCGAACACATGACATTTCGAAGGCTATTTTATGACTATAAGATGACAATATTATGACAGTCTAATCAGCTTTTAACTCCTGACAGAGTCCGGTTCTTTTGGCTTTGTCAAAGTCCAGGCCGTGCTGCAATATACGTGGTGATGGGCGCCAGTCCGGATTCAGCCAACTTTTGTGCAGTTTTTGCTCCGGATACCGGATGTCGGCGAGATCCAACATACTGTGAAATACACTGGTAGTGCTCAATGGCTCAGCACGACGTTGCTCCGCCAAGGCCTTTTTCTGTGGGTAAAGCATATTGTAGGCGTCTGAGGTCCACAACATAGAAGCCACTCTGTAATCACGTTCGGTATTATGGCCATGACCACTCTTAGTGCATTGACCGTCGAAAATATTTTCGCCGTGATCCGAGACAAAAAATAAGCCACTAATACTCTGACTTTGCTCCAACTGCTTAATCAAACTAAACAAAATAAAATCGGTGTAAGCCACGCTGTTGTCGTAGGCATTGTTTAGCAAAATTTTGCTTTTTTGATCGTGCATACTCACAGCCTGGCCTTTGCCTGAAGGAGTAAATAAATCAAAATTTTGTGGGTAGCGGTCAGCATAACTAAAATGACTGCCTAAGGTATGCAACACTATGAGTTGTTTTTGCTGATTTTGCTTCAACACCCGCTCAAAGGCCGGCAAGAGAATATCGTCATAAAAACCTTCTTTTTTGTAACCCACAGGATTGAGGTATTGCACCTGATCCGCTTCGCTGGCATGTATAGCTATCGAAGAGTCATGTACTCCTAACGGGCTTTGCGTAGATAACCAACTGGTACTGAAACCCGCTTCTTTAAATGCCGCAACTACCGAAGGCTCCAGCGGAAAATAACGCTGATCAGTGGCGGATTTGCGGGACAGGATCACAGGCACTGACATTCTGGTCCAGGCCCACGGACTGATCATGTCGGTAAAGCTAATCAAGTTTGTGGTCCCGGCCAGACGGGGTGTGGTTGGCCTGTTGTATCCATTAATCTGTAAGCGATCTGGTCTTAAGGTTTCACCTATCACCAACACATAGATCTGACGTTGAGATGGCACAGTCTGCTGCCGGGCTGAAAACTTAAAAGAAGCCGCGTTTTGCGCCACATCAGCGACAGCTTGTTTCTGCTTAACAAACTCATTTATGGCCAACAGCATATTCAGCGGATAGGTACCGTGAAACTTTTCGTAGCTGTAAGGCAGCGGGCGTTGCACAAAGACATTTTCTTCAGGATTTGTCCGCTGTTTCGCCTTATTAATTTGCTGATATTGCCATTCATTCCAACTCAGGCTCACCAAAACTCCAAAACAAATCAGCCAGATGGCAGGTCTGACACCAGCCTCCCAACTCCATTTACGTTGCCAGGCACTACGAACCAGATACCACCAAAGCAACACTATGGCCAGCACAGCCAGCGCTAAAAATATGCCAATCCCCGTCAGATAACCTAAAGCTTCATTCAGATCGGTTTCCGCCACTATAGCTATGGCATGCGCATCAGTATTTTTTTGATAAGTTAAAAGGTAAAACACTTCCTGCGGCACCAGTACTGCAGCAGGCAATAACAACACCAGACCTGGCCACAAAGTTCGGAATAATGACAAAACCAGCATGTAACACCAGACGGCAGCTATTAGTTTCCATTGTAGATAGGGGATCAGATCCTGTTCTGGCCATTGCACCAGTACCGGCGACAGTAACAACACGGAAAAAACTACGAGAGCAAAAATACGACATAAGGAATACAATAACGACTGGTTCACCAAAAAGCCTCCGGGCTCACTTCTCAAAATGCGGCTGGTCTGAAAAATTTGGATTCTGAGCGCATTTTGTCATTTTTACCAGAGCTGTTGTGAAGGAAAAAGACCGGGAAATAAAAGAATCAAGAGCCAGATAGTTTCCCGTCCATGAGGTAAATAGAAAATAGCCGCACATTCAAAGATTTTCGTTACAAATCAATGCAATTTATCACAACTTTCATAGTTGAATTCTATTTACAAGCAAGCTCAATTTGTACTATATCTTAACAGCCCTGTTCTATTGGGTAATTCTAATACTTATAAAGAATGCAACTACAAAAATCCAGCTAGGAAGCAAGAAAACATGAATAATAACAAAATAATACAATTAAGCCGCTGCGCTTTAGCCGTAGGTGCAGTGCTGTTCAGCGGACAAAGTTTCGCTCAACAAACTGACGATGGTAAAGATGTTGAACGCATTGCAATCACAGGTTCTCACATTAAAAGAACGGATCTGGAAGGCCCTTCGCCTGTCACTATCATCAGCCGGGACGATATCGACAAGTCGGGTTTTGATAACCTGCAACAGTTACTGGAGCGTTTGCCAGCCGCAGGTTCAGGCACCTTCTCTACCAGAGGTAATAGCCAGGACTCGACAGCAAATGGCGCCGCAGCTGTCAGCTTAAGGGGTTTTGGTGCTGATGCGACTCTGGTGCTGATCAATGGTCGTCGTGTTGCCAGCAGTCCTTTTGCCGAAGGTATAGTGAACAGCTTTGTGGATATCAACAGTATCCCAATGGCGGCAATAGAGCGTATCGATATTTTAAAAGATGGTGCCTCAGCCATTTACGGCTCAGACGCTGTTGCAGGTGTAGTCAATATTATACTGCGCAAAGATTTCACAGGTACTGACGTAACCGCAGGTTTTGGTGGCACTACAGGCCCGAATTACAATGAAAAGACCTTTTCAACCGTATGGGGTACAGGTGATGACAAGAGCAACGCAACGCTGATCCTGGATTACTTCAGCAACTCTCAGATTGATAACTATGAATTAGGCCGTTTTGGTACCGCAAACCAGACCCCTTATGGTGGTGAGGATTTCCGTTCTTCACGTGGCTATCCTGGTCGTTTTATCGTTGATGGTGTGGTCACCATAGATCCTGGTTGCCCGGCGGATCAGCGTGCAGGTGCAACCTGTTTATATGATTATGGCCCTTCCTCCATTGCTCTGCCTGAAGCTGAGCGTTTAGGTGCTATCCTCAGTATGAACCGCGATGTGAATGACGATGTGGAGCTGTTTGCCGAAGTTGCAGCCCAGCACAATACATCCACTGCAGGTGGCGCAGCGACACCACTAGACGAAGGTGCAGGTTTAACAGTACCGGGTACACATCCGAATAATCCTTTTGGTAAAGATATTCAAATCAGCCGTTACCGTACTGTAGACGCTGGCAACAGACGTTGGGATATCACTTCTGACACCTTACGTGTACTGGCCGGTTTACGTGGCAAAATCAATAACTGGGATTGGGAAACTGCAGTGCAAAAAGGCCGCAGCGCTTCCTCTCAAACCGGTGACAAGTCACAAGGCTGGGTACGCACTGACTTCCTGCAACAAGAAATTAATGCAGGCCGTTACAATCCGTTTGGTGGCGTACAGAACCCACAATCTGTAATTGATGCGATCACCACCAGTTTAGTACGTCGTGGTAAATCTCATATGACGTCAGCAGACGCCCGTATCAGTGGCGAATTGTTTGATGTCAGTCACGGTGCTGTTTCATTGGCTGCAGGTATCGAATACCGTAAAGAGGATGCCCGTGATACACCGGATGATCAGTTCCAGCGCGGTTTAATTTTTGGTACTGAGTCTGTGTCCGCTGCCGCCAGCCGTTCACAAAAAGCGGCATATGTCGAAATCTCTGTGCCGCTGCTGGAAAACCTGGAAATGCAATTGGCCGAACGTTACGACCATTACAGCGATTTTGGTGGTACAGCCAATCCAAAAGTAGCCTTCCACTTTACTCCAACAGATGAGTGGTCTTTACGAGCGTCCTGGAGTCAGGGTTTCCGAGCCCCGTCTCTGGCGCAGGTAGGTTTAGGCCCTTCACAGGAATCACAATTCTTTGTAGATACCTTCCGTTGCCCCACTCCTGATGCGGCAAACCCTGCTTGTGCTTCAACGGACTACACCATAGTCTTTGCCGGTAACCCTAACTTAGAGGCTGAAGAGTCTGAGAGCTGGAACATTGGCGCTATCTGGCAAGCCACAGATGATTTAGATTTCAGTGTGGACGTCTGGAGTATTACTCAGGACAATAAAATTGACGAAGTACCTTTTGGTGATGTCTATGCCGCAGAATGTGGTAATCAGAACAGCACTATCTGCGTGCGTCGTGCGCCTTTACCGGGTCAAACTTTAGGTGAACTGGACAGGATCAATAACACCTTCTTTAACGTCAGTACTCAGAAAGCCGATGGTATCGACTTATCCAGTCATTACAAAATGGATTTAGAAAGCTTAGGTAAACTGAAATTTAACCTGGAATACACCTACCTGAACAACTTCGAAAAAGACGGTCAGGATTACACTGGTGAATACCGTTACCCACAAAATCGTTGGACCGGTACTGCGGACTGGACCTTAAACGATTGGGGCGCTGCTACTGTGCTGACTTATGTTGGAGAGTTTGAAGATACACCTGATATAGATTTTGATGGTGCTTTAGACTTCGAAGACAATGAATCGCGCAAAGTGAAGGCTCAGGTGCTGGTTGATGTTCAGGGCTATTATAACCTGAATGAAAAAACCAAAATCACTATTGGTATCAATAACCTGTTCGACGAAGATCCGCCGTTCGCTATAGGTGACGGTGATGGTGATTTGTATGGTTATGTCACCAGTATGTACAACCCTCGTGGTCAGTACATCTACGGTAAAGTGAACTATAAGTTCTGATCCTGAAACCCGGGGCCAGCTTAATCGCTGGCCTTTCTTAGTGTAATCCCGCTACTCTTCCGCCAGTAGCGAAAACAACTCGGTCCTATTGCGGCCATTACGTTTTGCCATATAAAGCGCCGAATCAGCCTGCAAATACAGCTCCTCAAAGGCACTTTCACCATGAGTTAACGCAATGCCTATTGAGGTAGTAACGCATAACTCAGCACTGCCGGCTTTAATGGGATAATCCGCCAGAATCACTCTGATCCGCTCAGCCACATGTAAGGCTGTGGCAGGATCGGTTTCCGACAAAAACACGGCAAACTCCTCTCCGCCAATACGGCCAAATATATCGTATTCACGCAGAGCTTTTTTTATACGGTTGGCCGTCGCTTTGAGCACCTCATCACCGGCCTGATGGCCATAGGTGTCATTCACTGATTTAAAAAAATCCAAATCCAGCAACAACAGCGCAGCAGGCTGCTCTGAGCGCTGACAGCGCGCCAGCTCAGCTTCGACAGAATCGACAAAGCAGCGGCGATTCGCTACTTTAGTCAGCTCATCGGTCAGAGCTAATTCACTTAAGCTTTCAACTTTGCTGTACAGCTGATGTTCCAGCACTTTCTGTTTGGTAATTTCTTTGGCCTGGATCAGCATTTCGCCGGAAGGAAGAATTTGTTCAGACATCAAAAACCAACGGCCATCCGTTAAGTCCACTTCAAATAACCGAAATGGATTTTGCCGTCTTTTTTGTTTAGCTAAAGCCAGCCAGTCTTCAATATTATCAGCCGCAAACCGTACACCTTTACCTTCACGAAACGACAGCCGCATCAAGTTATCAAAGGAGATCCCTACTATGTTGCGCTGATCCTGATAAAAAATACCAGCAAAAGCCTGATTACAACCAAGCATCTCGTCATCGGCACTTAAAATAGCGTAACCATCGTTACAGACTTCTATAAATTCCAGTAATTTCTTCTGAAACATCTGCTGAGAGAATGGCATAACAACCTCTGCCGCAACACCTGTGTTTAAACACTAGCAGAGGGAATTAAGAGTGCCACAGAAGATTGTGAAACTTAAATTTGATCAGAGGTTTAAATAAAAAAGGGACTATAAATAGTCCCTTTTACCGAAGATTAGCAGTCAAAGCTGCGGGCGCTTACCTGGCCAGGCGCTCAATACAGTTTCAGCAACCTGTTTTAATTCAGCGCAATTAGCACCGCTGGTCGCTTGCACCGCCATACCCTGCATAACCGCTAGTATGTATCGCGCCAGAGCTGCAGGGTCGGACTGTTCCGGTAAATCCCCTTCCGCTTTGGCCTGCTCCAGCCGAGCACATAAAGCAACCTCTCCGGCACGGCGCTTCGCAATCAGAGCTTCTTTGACAAAAGTGGCCGACTCACTACAGGCAAGAGCGCCCTGCACTATGACACAACCAGGCGGATTCTCCGGATCGGCATTACTGCTCGCCGCCCCACAGAGCATGTGTTTTATCACTTCGTACGAGCTTTCTTTTTCCAAAGCAGGATAAAAAAACGCACAAGGGCGATTCTCATACAGTTCGATAGTTTTCAAAAACAGCTGTTCTTTATTACCAAAGGCCGCATACAAACTAGGCTTGTTAATACCCATGGCTTCACATAAATCGGGCAACGAGGCGCCTTCGTAACCTTTACGCCAGAACACTTCCAGCGCTTTTTGTAAGGCCTTTTCCATGTCAAAAGCGCGCGGGCGTCCCACTGTTGGCGCTGCTGTAACCGCTGATGCTGACATTTCAGACTCCGGATTAAAAAGGATGCACTAGCTTAAACTGCTTGGCAGCACATGTCCAGAAAGGAATATTTACCAATCGGTACATTAATCTGTATAATAGCAACTTATCTTGACAGACCAGTTACCTACCTAAACTCAGACACTGAAGCAGCAAAATAGTTTTAGGCAATTCGGGGCGGTTTTTAGATATTCAGCAAAATCAAGTCCCACCTTATGCTGTATTCAGGTTGGCAACCCCTGCAGCAGTCCCCTCTGCCAACCCGGCAAACTGAGGCTTATAACCAAAATGTATGAGCTGAATGGAAAGACTCTAAATTATTTACCGATCGGTACAAAATAATGATTGACTCTAACCTGAACTTCTATATATTTACCGACCAGTACAAAACTAACAGATGAAACTAGTTTGTACAACAGAAGTTGAAACCAAATTTTTTATTGATCGAACTGAACGAGGAAAATGTCATGAGCAGCAACAGCACTATTCGTACCTTTGTATTGGGAAGCATCGCCGCCTTAGTGTTATCCGCTTGTGGCACTCCGGAAGGCGCAGCTCCGGGTGCTATGGCAGCGCCGGAAATTAATGTAGCCACAGTAGTACATGAAAAAATTACCGAATGGGATGAATTCACCGGCCGCTTACAGGCTCCGGAAACAGTCACCTTAGTACCTCGTGTCTCTGGTTACATAGAGCAGGTATTTTTCACTGAAGGCGCTTTAGTCAAACAAGGCGACTTATTGTTTCAGATTGACGCGCGCCCTTTTGCTGCTGAAGTTGCACGTTTAAGAGCAGAGCTGACCAATGCTGAAACAGCGCAGAAGCTGGCTGATAACGATTACCGTCGTGCTGCAGAGCTGAAAAAACAAAAGGCTATCTCTGAAGAAGTGGTAGACACCCGTTTGAGTCGTAAACTGCAGTCAGCCGCTACTGTGGCTTCAGTCAAAGCCGCTTTACAACGTGCTGAACTGGATTTGTCTTTCACTCAGGTTAAAGCTCCTATTTCAGGCCGGGTATCTTACGCTCAAATCACTGCAGGTAACTTTGTTCAGGCCGGTAGCAGTCAACTGACCACCCTGGTCAGTACCAGCAAAATGTATGCTTACTTTGATGCTGATGAACAAACCTACCTGAAGTATGTTCAACTGGCCGCAGCAGGCAACAGAGCGGAACAACGCACAGCCCACAATACTGTCTATATGGCATTGGCAGGCGACAGTGACTTTGGTTATGTCGGCAGCATCGACTTTATCGACAACAGCATCAATGCGCAGACCGGTACTATCCGTGCCCGCGCTACTTTCGAAAATGTCGATAACAAGCTAATCCCTGGTTTATTCGCCCGTTTAAAACTGGTGGGTAGCAATGCTTATCAGGGCATTTTGATCGATGACAAAGCCATAGGCACAGACTTAAATAACAAGTTTGTGCTGGTGGTCAATAACGAAAATCAGCTGGAATACCGCCCTGTCACTTTAGGTGAAAAGGTCAACGGTCTGCGCATTATCAGCAAAGGTTTAACAGCCAATGACCGCATTGTAGTCAACGGTCTGCAACGTGTACGTCCATCCATGACTATCCAGCCTAAACTGGTTGAGATGGCGACTAGCCAACAATTAACCAGTTTAAAAGCGGAACAACAGCAGTTAGAAGCAGACAGCAAGCAAGAACTTACTGCGGCGGCAGAACAAGCCGCTTCTGTGCAAGCAGCAGCTAATCAGGGTTAAGGAACGGATATGTTATCGCAATTTTTTATCAAAAGACCTATTTTTGCCGCCGTACTGTCGCTGCTGATTTTTATCGGCGGCGCCATTGCAGTGTGGCAACTGCCCATCACTGAATACCCAGAAGTTGTACCGCCTACCGTAGTGGTGACGGCTAACTATCCGGGTGCTAACCCTAAAGTCATAGCAGACACTGTAGCCTCGCCTTTAGAGCAGGAAATTAACGGTGTGGAGAACATGTTGTACATGTCTTCTCAAGCCACATCAGATGGCCGTATGACCTTAACCATTACTTTTGCCATTGGTACTGACGTTGACCGGGCTCAGACTCAGGTACAAAGCCGGGTTGACCGCGCTAAGCCTCGTCTGCCGCAGGAAGTACAACGTTTAGGTGTAGTGACGGAGAAATCCTCGCCAGACTTAACTATGGTGGTGCATTTAACTTCACCGGATGACAGATACGATATGTTGTATTTGTCAAACTATGCGGCGCTGAACGTGAAAGACGAACTGGCCCGTATTGAAGGTGTAGGTGCAGTGCGTTTATTTGGTGCCAGCGAATACAGCTTACGTATCTGGCTGGATCCGAATAAAGTTTCAGCTGTTGGTTTATCACCAGCTCAGGTAGTAGCAGCTATCCGTGAACAAAACCAACAAGCTGCAGCAGGTTCTTTAGGTGCTCAGCCAGCCGGTGACAGTGATTTCCAAATTCTGATCAACGTCAAAGGCCGTTTAACCACAGAACAGGA